>JAYEFH010000072.1:0-4297 GCA_034658555.1 Thermodesulfobacteriota bacterium
AAAACTAAGCACTAGTTTTTTCTTGTCCACTCCCCTCTGTTGCATTTTTTGATACTATTACAAGAGCAGGTCTCAAGGTCCTTTCGTGAAGCGAATAACCTTTTAAGAGCTCTTTTATCACTGTATTTTTTTCCACTCCCTCATGCTCTTGCACAGTAAGGGCCTCATGCAGATTCGGATCAAATCTTTGCCCTTCTGCAGTAAAAACCTTGAGACCGAAACGTTCCAAGGTCTTTAAGTAGCTGGATATGGTCAGATCAAGCCCCTCTATCAATTTATCAAAGTCCCTTGAATCCTTGGCTGAAACTACAGCCCGTTCTAAGTTGTCAAGAAAAGGCAACAGTTCTTTGGCAAAGGATTCTAAGGCATATTTCATATATTCCGACTTTTCCCGCTCTATCCTTTTCTTAAAATTTTCCAGATCCGCGGCCAATCGCAGCACCTTTTCCTGACATTGCTCGAGTTCTATCTCTCTGTCTGCTAACTTCTTGGCCGGATCAATCTCATCACCGCCTGCACTCTCGATCTCTTCCTCTACAGTTATCTGCTTTTCTTCCATATTTTTGTTGTCCATGCTCACGATTCCTTAATTTTTTCGCCTAAAACAAGGGCGGTATATTCAACCAGGGACACTGCACGGGCATAATTCATACGAATCGGGCCAACAATACCCAGACTCCCCAGGGGACTGCCACTTCCAGCATAAGGAGCCAGTACCATGCCGCAGCCCGGCGCCTCATTTCCAAGCCCTTCAGATCCGATATATATTTGTACTCCTCTTAAGTCCAGACATCTGTCCAAAAGGGTCAAAAGGGCCTTCTTCTCTTCAAATGTCTGAAGAATCGCCCTGATACGGGAAACATTCGAAAACTCCGGTTTGTCAAGGAGATTGAGTCTGCCTTCGATAAAAACCTCTCCCTGCTCAGTTGATTTCTTCATCTGATCAAGGAAATCCTCTAAAAGGACATCAAAGATTCTCTTTTCTTCTTGTAGTTCCTCTATAATCACAGACCTGAGTTCTTCCAGACACATGTGGTCAAGCTTGTTGCTGAGATACTGGGAAATTTGCTCCAGCTTCTCCTCCTGGATGTCATAATCAATCTGCACAAGTCGATTTTGCACCATACCTGTGTCAGATACACTGATGACCAGTATCAGGCCCGGCCGGATTCGCAAAAATTCAAGGTGTATTAAGCGGTCACAGATAAGCCGCGGAGCACTTGCTACTGCTGCGTGTCCTGAAAAAGATGCCAATAGTTGAACAGCGTGCTTCAGGGTTGCTACCAGACCGGCAGGCCTGAACATCAACCCTTTTTCTATGGCTACCTGGTCACCCCAAGACAAATCTTCTTTATCCAAAAGAAAGTCAACGTAATAACGCAGGCCTGTCTCAGTTGGAAGGCGTCCTGCTGATGAATGGGGTTGGCATAGAAGGCCAATATCCTCAAGGTCGGCCATGGCATTACGGATGGTGGCAGAACTCAATCCAAGTCCGGCTTTCTTGGCAACAGTACTGGACCCTACCGGTTCTGCGTCATTTATATAAGCATGAATGACGGTCTTCAGTATCTTTCGGCTTCGTTCGGATAGGTCTATGTGCTTTGTATCCATAAGTGATTTTTCTCACAAACATTGTCAGCACTTAATAATACCTTGGAATGCTGCAAGACCCTAATTCTGACCAAAGGCCGTGTCAACCGGAGAAGTGCAAGAGGCTCCTATTGAAAACAAGAGTTGAATCATCCTTTAGTTTAGTGTAAAAAACTCCGGTTTGAAATACCTTGTGTACAGATGTCCGTGGAGCCGTTTGAATTATGCCGGTATATCTACTATCAAAAGACCTGCTCTTTCCACCTCCCAAACTTGCCAGAAAAGACGGACTTTTGGCTGTTGGCGGGGACCTGAGTATCCCGAGGTTAATTCTCGCATACCGTCAAGGGATATTCCCCTGGTACAACCCGGGGGAACCAATATTTTGGTGGTCCCCGGATCCGAGATTGATTTTAGAGCCCTCAGACCTCCACGTATCCAGACGTCTTGAACGAATCATTCGGCAGGGACGCTTTCAAGTCACTTTGGACCACGCCTTTAAGGAGGTTATAAGGGCTTGCTCAGAAACCAGAATGAAAAGGGGCGAGGGGACCTGGATTACTCCGGAAATGATTGAGGCATACACTGAACTTCACTATCTGGGAAAGACCCATTCCGTAGAAACCTGGCAAGGGGATCGACTTGTTGGAGGACTTTACGGGATAGCAATGGGCAGAGTATTTTTTGGTGAATCAATGTTTACCAAAGTTTCAGATGCCTCAAAAGCGGCATTAGTGGCCCTTGTACACCAACTATCTGACTGGGGCTTTGCCATGATTGATTGCCAGGTCACTACTTTTCATCTCTTGAGCCTTGGCGCAAAGGAAATACCAAGGCCTTTTTTTCTGGAAAGACTTAAAAATCTGACTGACCGCCCAAGTAAGGCTCCGGTTGGCAAATGGAGCTGGTGCATATCCGAAAACAATGATTACTCAAATACTAATACTCACCCCTACTGAAGCAAAAAAGAACCTCTCACCAAGTGCATTATAAAGCTTCGCTCCATTCTCAAGCCCGGTACAGTGGGCAGCTCCCAGCCTTTTAATACCAAATTCCTCAAGGTTGGATAACGTAACACCGAACTGGCCAGGATCTGCAAGGCCCAGATGCGTACCACCCATCACAGTGTGAATTGGCCGGCCTGGAAGATTCTTCTGTATATGCTTCAGAATATTGATGATCCCTGCGTGGGCACAGCCGAGTATTACAAAAAGACCTTTCTCCGTGTCTATCACTACAGAGAGATCATCTTTCAAAGGATCCTGGACCCAGCCGACATCAGGGTTTCTTAATTGCATATTCGGATCAGGGGGTTCAAAGTCCGTTATCTTGGGAACCATGCCGGTCAGGTATACGCCGGGATAGATCTCCCTGAACTTTTCCACATCGACAAACCCGGCTCCGATAGATTCAAGATACTCCTTTTTATATCGAAGCCCTATTTCTCTCAGGACGTCTCCCTTCTTCCAGTATCGAACAAGAAAGATGTCAGGATGGGCATAGACCGGCTTAGGCCCTGAAATCCCCAGCACCGCTGGAAGCCCGGATGTATGATCATAGTGCCCATGGCTCAAAGCTATAGCATCAATTGACATCAGGTCTTTTCTCAGAGTCAGACTGTTAGACAACACACCAAGGCCCTGGCCTGTGTCAAACAACATGTTATATCCTTCAGTCTCAACATAGCAAGACCAGCCGTGCTCTCCGATCAAGCCGGATGGACCGAAGACACTATTTTCGCATATTACAGTTAGTTTTAAATGTGAAAACATGAAAGTACCTCCTGTAACTAGTGTCTGAACGAAAAGGCCGTTCAAGCACAATTTTGAATTCTAAATGTTGAGTTTTGAATTAAAAAAAGGAAGTAACATTAGGCATCCTTCAGAGCCTTTTGCAAAACTCGGTGTGCAAAAAAAACTGAAATTACAAATGAATCTCAGTTACTTAATAATTATGAACACACATTGAAAATAGAGCACTATTTTACCTAAAATGCGCCAAATTGCCAAATTTTAGACAAAACTCTACCTTATATCCCTATTGAACACATAAACAGCGCCAGATCTTGCCTACAAGGCCTTTACGTTACAAAACGCGTCAGTTGGTCAACGGTTAGTGCCAATGGGTGCAATACAAAAAAGAAGCAGCAAATTTAAAAAACTGCTGGACTCATATCAGCTACATGTATAATATGCAAGGCCATGGACTGGCCACCAGCAATTCTCATTATGGCTTTTTGTTTAGATTTTAGCAAGATATAAGATGTAACCCCATCTGCTCAAAAAACCACGATCTCGTAAAATTATCCAAAAACGCCGTTTTTCTTTGAAAGGTGGATGAGGTCCGGATGCTTCTTCACAATCATCCGTTATGGAACTGATCTCATTTGTCCCGGTCTTGGCCGGCTTCCAACAATTGAACCCGTAAAGGTTGACCGAAGTCCAATATCATGTTTGTTATCGGATATTCAACCTGTGAAAGTTGTGAATGCGAGGGATTGCGTTGAATACGAAAAAGCCTTCAACTACCTCGTTAAGGAATATCGGCCTTGATCATCGTTTGGACCGTTTGCATTTTTAGGGATGGTTTCACACTTTGTGATCTATCCGAGATATTTGTGGAATTAATGAAAATGTATTCGGCAATATCCCGTAGGGGCAGGCCCCTGTGCCTGCCCTGACAATATGCAACTACAGAGAAAAGGGCA
>JAYEFH010000073.1:0-4275 GCA_034658555.1 Thermodesulfobacteriota bacterium
GTTGCTTTTAGAGACTGAGAATTTTGATCAGGCAGGCCTTTTAGTTACTGAGGATATGCATAGTGAGCTGGAAAATGATATCAAGGGAAGAGAGCTTCTCTTAAAGGTCTATCTGGGAAACGAGGACGGAGAAGGTGTTGAAAGGCTTTTAGGCAGGGAAAACGATTTCTTTAAGGATAATGACATATTGGCATCATATGTTTCTCTTGCCACATCGACTGGTTATATGAGTGCCCGGATGAAATTTCGTTTATATGACGACGCTTTGTTTGCTTTGGCCGGCCAGGGTGAGAAAAGGAGAGATCTTCTGCAGGCCGCTGTGAAGCTGCTTTTGGACCTTGGTCAACAGGATATGGCTGACAAGGTGCTAAGACATTGTTGGTCTGAGGGCCGGTCCCTGTGGTCTATTGATATGCTGATCGATAGTTACCTTGATATGAATATGTGGGAAGAGGCTGTTGTTTTGCTTGAAAGGGCGGTATCTATTTATCCGTCTTCGGCAAGGTTTAAACTGAAGCAGGCCTATCTGCTTCTTGACATGGGTGAGACCGACGTAGCAGAGAAAGTACTTTCTTCAATTTGTGCAGGCGATAACTGGAAGTGGGGGGAGGAAAAAAGACTGTTGTGTGAAGGCTATGCCCTTGGCTTAACCGGAAGATATGAGGAGGCGCTCGATCTTTATGGGGAAATAATTCAACAGGCACCAAATCATCTGGAAGCACATAGAGGCAGATGGATCAATTTTGCAGCCTATGGATTGGGACA
Source organism: Thermodesulfobacteriota bacterium (assembly GCA_034658555.1). GTDB lineage: Bacteria > Desulfobacterota > Dissulfuribacteria > Dissulfuribacterales > UBA3076 > UBA3076. The sequence continues at coordinate 766 of JAYEFH010000073.1, forward strand.
TGAGGCCGGTGCGGAGGCGTTGAGTTTAAAAATAATTACGGGGAAATCCCCATTTTTACATAATAGCGAAGAGGGAAATGAAAATAATGAAAGACAGGTTCCAATGCTCGCAAAAAATGGGAAGTCGGTGCCGGCTCCCGGGGCCTACTTGAGCGGACTAGTGCGAAGTGAAGAATTACTATCACCTAAAGAGATCCTTGTTTCCCCATTTTGTGAGACGGAAGGAGAGGCATGCCCTTTACTGCTTGCTTTATCCTACGAATATTTTGAAAATTTTTCAGAAGCGGTTGTGATGTGGCGCTCTTTTTTAAAAAGACACGAGACGTATTGGCCCGGCTATGAACGTCTTGCCCTGATATCCGAGGGCAGAGGTCAAGTAGAGAGTGCAAAAAAAATACGGTACAGGACTTGCGGTAAAATAAAAAATCTACGGTTGTTTCTTTTTGGTGGTCAAGATTATGGTGGGTCAAAAACCGCCTTGGAAAAGGTTGGGCCTTCGGGCTTACGTATGTGGCGAAGGCTTGATGATATGGCCCTTGAATCCTGGGAAGGAGTATTTTGTTCAGATTAGATAATTTTCCCATTATTTCTTGATTTTTCCAAACGTTATAGATAAAAAGGTAAAGCTGATATCTGGAGAGATTTGCGCATGAATATTTTAGTGACGGGCGGAGCTGGTTTTATCGGGTCCCATCTATGTGATTACCTTATTTCTAAGGGAGAGTATGTCTCAGTCATAGATGATCTTTCCACCGGTTTCTTTGAAAATATAGTTAACCTGCAGGGTAATCCGAGGTTTCAATATATAAACGACACTATCCTGAATAAAGATAGGATGGATAGCCTTGTCCGGCAATGTGATATAATAATTCATCTTGCTGCTGCTGTAGGTGTCAAATATGTCATAGAAAATCCACTCTCCTCTATCGAAACCAATATCTGCGGGACGGAAATTGCGCTTAAGCTGGCCAACAGGTACAAGAAAAAAATACTCATAACATCAACATCGGAAGTCTATGGGAAACATATGCACGCCCCTCTTAAAGAGGATGATAATTTAATTTATGGTCCTCCTACTACCATGCGTTGGAGCTATGCAGCTTCGAAGCTTGTAGATGAGTTTACCGCACTTGCATATCATCGTACCAAAAAGCTTAAAGTGGCCATATTCCGTTGTTTCAATACCATAGGTCCCAGGCAGACAGGTCTCTATGGGATGGTGGTACCCAGATTTATTCAGCAGGCATTGAGGGATGAGCCTATAACAGTTTTTGGTGACGGCCGGCAGACCCGCACGTTCACTTATGTCGGGGATGTAGTTGAGTCCATATGCCGACTTATGGAGTGCGAAGAGGCGATCGGTGAAGTAGTAAATATAGGAGGCACAGAAGAGATCTCTATATCAGAGATTGCCGAGCATATTAAGTCTATTGCCGGGAGCAAATCTGAAATAATTTATGTACCTTATGAACAGGTCTACGGCAAAGACTTTGAAGACATGATGCGCAGGGTCCCTTCATCTGAAAAACTCAACAGCTTAATAGGTTTTGTCCCACAAACGCCTCTTGATACAATTCTTGAAAAGACTGTAGAATATTTTAGCAGTGAATTTTGAAACTTGAAATTGGGAAAAATACAAAGATGTAGATGCGTTACCTAATGTCGAATTTCCAGTTTCGACATCAGCATTCAATTCGGTAATACACGCTTTTTGGGAAGAAGTGTAAACTGGTGAATGAGGGATGCACAATATTTGAACTTAGCGCCCTTCGGGCGGACTTTTTATAACGTGTTGATTTGATAGCCAATAAAATGGGAATTCCTATACTATTTAATTATATTATATGTCAGTTACTCTCCTCAACGCGGGCCTTTTTTTTCTCTACTCCTTTGGACTAAGTGTTTTCCTGACTCCATGCGTGATCTGGCTCTCGAGACGCATTGGCTTTATGGCTCAGCCCAGGGAGGATCGGTGGCATAGGCGACCAACGGCCCTTCTGGGAGGCATTGCGTTATTTTTGTCGTTTATGCTTCCAAATTTGTTTCTCGGGGAAATCTCATCTCCCATGCTTGTCCTGACTCTGGGAGCAAGCGCGATGTTTTTGTTGGGGATAATTGATGATGTTAACGACCTGTCGCCTCAAAGTAAATTTATAGGGCAATTAATCATCTCTGCTCTGATTGTGGCCGGGGGGATGAGAATACAAGGACTGTGGCATCCCGCCGCATCCATAATCTTAACACTTTTTTGGTTTGTAGCTATTACCAATGCGATCAACATTCTGGACAACATGGATGGTCTGGCAACCGGTATTTCGTTTATAGCTGCCTGTTCACTTTGGGTCTATAGCCAACTTGGAGGTCCAATTCTATTAGGTCTGCCGGCTATACTCCTTGCGGGGGCTACTGCCGGATTCTGGATATATAATTTTAATCCCGCCAAAATATTTATGGGAGATTGCGGAAGTCTCTTCCTGGGTTTTCTCCTGGCCGGTTTGACCGTAATAGGTACTTGGACGTCAGGGCTACCTGATCCGGCAGCAGGGGGTTATACCGGAGTTACCAGCCTGGTGCTGGTGCTGGTGGTCCCTGTGGCTGTCCTGATTATACCACTCTTTGACACCGCCCTTGTATCCTTTACCAGAGTTCAGACCGGACGACCTATTTCCAGGGGAGGGCGTGATCATACCTCGCATCGCATGGTTTTGCTGGGATATTCAGAAAAAAGGACTGTGCTGACACTCATGGCATGGGCGGGAAGCATATCAGCCTTAGCCTTATACCTGTCATACCGGAGTGCCCAGGGACTTCTGGTTATGCTGAGTGTGGTGGCAGTGATTTCCTTGTTTTTCGGAACATTTCTTACACACTTGAATGGCACTGTTTATGATAGCAAGGCAGGGGATTCAGATACTGTGTCTCGACGCTCCTCACTTTTATCCCGAATACTTAACAAAAAGCAAATTCTCCAGGCAGTGGTGGATACTGTGCTTATAAGCATCGCCTATCTGACTTCTTATCTTCTTCGATACGACGGTGTTATTAGTTTGTGGAATCAACAGCTTATAGAAAAATCTCTTCCTTTGATTATCCCTGTCAAGCTGTGCTGCTTTTGGATCTTTGGGCTGTATAGAGGTCAATGGCGGTATGTGAGTATCGGAGATATGTGGCAGATCTTTAAAGCAGTTGTGGTCAGCTCCCTAATTATTGTCGGATTGCTTTTATATATTTACCGCTTCCAAGGTTATTCCAGAGTTCTTTTCCTGAACGATGCCATATTGACTTTGATAATGATAGGTGGGGTTCGTTTACTTATGCGCCTCTTTAAGGAATATTTCAGCCTGCAGGCCGAGCGCAGTAATTCAATACCTATTCTAATAGTGGGAGCAGGGGATGGCGGAGATCTGTTTCTGAGGGAACTTAGGCATAATTCAAATCATGATTATCTGCCGGTAGGTTTTATTGATGACGATCCTGCGAAAAAGGGTCAGATAATTCATGGCATTAAGG
>JAYEFH010000074.1:0-4267 GCA_034658555.1 Thermodesulfobacteriota bacterium
TTCTTGGTCTTCAGTACTACTTCGTCGGTAGCACGAAGCATCTCATAGCGAAGTCTGCGGAAAAAGGGGAAATCATCCCGCCTGGCTCCAAGCTGAGGCTCCCCTATAATGCGATCAATAGTTCCGAGTTTCAGGTTGTCTTCAGCAGTTATCTTTAACTGAGCGGCGCAGTGTTCCACAAGTTCTCTAGGGACCTTTTCGCCCTCTCTTATCTTCCCTTCTATTGCAGCCGCGCCTTCAGGAGAAATGACCGAGTAATAGCCCCTCGAACCCATGAGCCTGAGACCTGAAACCCCTAATGCCTCAGCGCCACCGGAGCCACCTTCAGAGATAAAAGATACCATGGGAACCTTTAACTTTGCCATTACGTATAGATTGCGGGCTATCTGCTGCGCAGCTCCTGGGTAATCTTCAATGGGATAGGACCCGGGGGTAAAAATATAGAAATGTATGGAAATGCCTTCGGTTTCAGCTACTCTCATATACCTCAGAGCCTTATCATTTCCCCAGGGCCTGGCACATCCTCCGTTTCTGTATTCCTCTCCTCGACCCTTTTCATGACCTATGACCATGACTTGATGGCTATAGAGCTTATTCTTGACGCTCCTCGATATGGTAGCCCTGGCCACCACTACCGCAGGATCAATATTACAGTCTCCCTCTCCACCCAACTCGGTATAGGAGTCGTACACATTTTCCAAGATATCCATAAGCGTAAAACGCTGGGGGCTCCGGACGATGTTCACAATCTCTGCAGGATTGAGCTTCTCAGCAATCCTGTCCTCAAGAAAGGAGACCCTGTCCTCGATCCGGTCGATTTCTTCAAAAAGATCCGCCTCTTTTATTTCAAAAAAAGACTGATGAAGCCTCTGGATTTGCCCAAGAAGATCACCAACATTGCCATACTCACTGTTACCCTTGATATCAATAAGATATGAGATCCTATCAGCGAGTTGACTCAGTAACTTGCCGCTATCTGCCATATGTACCTGGTCTGTGCGCATTCATGTATTGTCGGTGATTAAAATTGAAGCACGTCATCAATCCGATCATAGAGGTACTCCAGGTTGGTAATAATATTTTCGTCACCAACCCCTTTACCTTCAATAATAGTCCTGTTCTGAAACTGCCTGGCCCTTTCCTTGGCCTGTTCCGTATCCCGCCCCCAGATAATAGCAAGAGCAAAGTTGGGATCATACTCTGTGGGAATCTTATAAGGCGTATCTCTGGGCACATGAGAATAAAGCCTTGCCCAGGGCTCGTTCGGATAATCAAAGCGTGTGATGGTACCACACCATGGTGCAAAACCTCTTTTGGTATCTTCAGCAACAATCCTCAGCTCTATGCTGGTCCCTTCAAAGGATATATCTTTTTGAGTAAAACCCAGTCTATCTCCAAGGGCCACTCTTATCTGGTCCCTGATCAAATTTGGAGGTTTATTGCTCCCGTTTAGCCTTGAAATGCATGCTGAAATCTCGTTTTCAACCTGTATGCGGGTATTGACCTCCATAAGGTAAGGACTGCCATCTCTGGATACTATCCACTCCCATGTCCCTATGTTGTCATAGCCCGCGTGTTTTGCCAGACGTACGGAATACTTCACGATCCGGTCCAGGACCGCCCTTGCATCAAAAGGATAATCACATACAGCAGGATCAAAGCCGGGGGCCACTTCTACCCTCTTTTGCCTGCCCGCGCTCTGTATAGTGCAGTTTCTGGTCCCGAAGTGCACCACTTCACCATGGGAACTGCACAAAAGCTGAACTTCAAGGTGCTGATAATCCCTGAGACACTGTTCAATCAGGACTCCCTCATCCCCAAACTGTCGCTTGGCATAGTTCTGTATCCGCCGGTAGGTTCTCCTGAAGGCATCAAGGTGACTGACCTCTTCAATACCCATACCTCCACCACCGGCAGAGGCCTTTACCAAAACAGATGGATGCTGAATGCCCTGTTCTTTCTGGAGAAAAAAAAGCTTCTCCGCCACCTCTTCCGCCTCCAATTCATTATAGATTGATCCATCAGACCCCGGAATCACCGGCACCTTGATGTTCTTTGCCATGCGCTTGGTGTTTATCTTACTGCCAAGGTCCCTTATTACCTCCCATTTAGGGCCTATAAAAGTCAGAGGCATGGTCCTCATGGCGGCCCTTCTGGCAAAAATGTAATTCTCGGAAAAAAAACCGTAGCCAGGATGAATGGCAGTACATTCAGCCTCATCCGCCACGGAGAAAACCTCATTGGGGTCCTTGTAGTTGGCTACGCGATAAGCCCTCTTAAAACCGCTTCCTTCCTGCTGTGCGATTCGAACGTGCAATGAGAATTTATCCTCCTTTGTATACAGGATCACGTAATCCAGGCCAAGGTCCTTGCAGGCCTGAATAATACGGAGAGCGATCTCTCCGCGGTTTGCTATTAATACACGTTCTTTACCCATAAAGCCCCTTCCGTTTCGCCGGTTTATACCGGATCAAACAGAACCGGTCAATTTAATGATACCTCTACAGAATACCCATTTTTTGATCAAGAGCAATAATATTTATTTCGACAATTCAGAGCATTAACCTTAATATTTCGTAACCGTTCACGGGTTCAGGGTTCAGAGGTTGATGGTTGTTTTCTATTCTCACGTCTTCTCCATTCCCGCCCGCCTCGCAAGCTTGGCGAGTGGGCAGAAAAAACTCACGAATCAACGGTTCACATTTTCGGCATTGATCATCGTTTCGGCCATTTAGGGGTTATATCGAACAGGTCTTTGCGATTGGAGTCTGGCCTTGTGAAATTAAATATCTGAAAGCCTATAGGTGGATAGGCTGAAGGTGAAAGGATCAGCAGCAAAATTTGTCTGCCCATAAATCATCGAGGAACTTTTCCCAGTAGAGAGCTTGAAAATTGTCGTCACGGGTGTTGATCGGATCCTGGCTTACAAGAATATAATTTTTAAAAATATTCTCTTCTTTAAGAGCCTTTAGTCCCCTGAGGTCTCTGCCGGACACTTTTTGTGACGCCTTAACCTCTATAGCTGTTTCTGTGCCGATTAAAAAATCAACCTCATAACCATGGGTTGAACGCCAGTATGCAAGTTCACGTTTTTTTCGCCTGTAACTCAAATATGCCCGTATCTCCATCCCTATGAATTGTTCAAAACTCTTACCATAAAGGTGGGAATTGCGGTCAAGTGTCTTGGTTCCTGCCAGCATGTGGGTCACACCTGGGTCAAAAAAATAAAATTTCGCTGTACTGATTGCTTTGCGCTTCCGGGATTCTGTCCAGGCGGGCAGAAGGAAGCCCACCAGGGTGTCATCGAGAAGACCCACATATTCAGTTACTGTAGATGGCGGTACCTGGCAGTCATTTGCTAGTTTAGTGAAATTGATCATCTCTCCACTTGCCAGGGCAATGGAGCGCAGAAATCGTGAAAACGGCGGCAATTTTCGAATAAGGCCTTCTGCCATTATTTCTTCCTTCAGGTAGGTGTTGACATACGCATCAAGTTCCTCATCAGGATAATTACTCAGATAAACTGCAGGCAAACCGCCATAGTGAAGAAATCTGTCAAGATTGAAATCAGTTATTTCCTTCCAGGTTAAGGGAAACATACGGGATTCCCATACTCGACCAGCCAACAGATTAGCTTTTCCTCTTCGTAATTTTCTGGCGCTGCTGCCGGTGAGCAGGAAGGTGATCTTTTTATTTTCGATTAGCCTGTGAACTTCATTGAGGAGTTCCGGAATCCGTTGTATTTCATCAATGACGACAATTCCGGTTTTGTGTCCGGAATAAATTATGGATTCCAGATCATGGGGAGAACTCAATAGCCGCAGATACAATCTGGAATCCAATAGATCAATAACTGTAGCAGTTTCATACAACTGCTGTTTGATTAAAGTTGACTTCCCTGTTGCCCTGGGACCAAATAGAAAAAAAGATTTCCTGGTCAAAAGGTCTGCGAGATTAAGAAGTCTTTCAATTTCCATGTAATATTCCCAATGCTACTGTGGATTATCCGGATAAATCACAATAGCATCGGGTTTTGAAAAATGCAAGTGGGTTTTCAACATCGATTTTCACAGACACCCTAACCGACATAGTTTACCCCTAAAATTTTATAACATATCAAAATAATTCTATTGTTGGCTGTTTGTATTTACCTTTAATTATTGACTTTTTATACTTTTTGTCCAAATCCCCGATGGCCACTTTAAAATCCCCCACCTGTGGCCGGGTCAAAATCCCCCAGCGACAGAGTGACAAATTTAAATTAATT
>JAYEFH010000075.1:0-4231 GCA_034658555.1 Thermodesulfobacteriota bacterium
GCTCTTCTTTATCCAGGGCAACAGCCGTAGCGGTGTCCGCACGACTTTAAAGAGTCTGGTTGAACGGTTCGAACGTAAACCTTATGGCTGGTATTTTGCGGCGATCCTCTGTATTCTGGCCAAACTGTTAGCCAGAGAAAAGGTTGAGGCCCGTTCAGATTCAAATATTCTTGAAGCAGGCGACCTTGAAAAAGCGTTAAAGAACACCAAGAGTCATGGAAATGTTATTCTCGATCCACAGGTGGATTTTACCGCATCCCAGGTTCGGCAATTAAAAGAGTTCCATGAAGAATTTTTTGACGGCCCGGCCAAATTTAGTGAAGCAAAACCCCTTGCAAAAGAGACTGCTGCCGCGTTCAGAGAACGATTGCAGACCATAGATTCGTTAGCCTCCCATATTTCACAGTACCCATTTCTTGCAGCTCTATCCGATCCCATAACCCGTATCCGAGAACTGATTGGCAAGGACTACAGCTTTTATCTGACAGCTCTGTCTAAGCTGGAAGACGACCTTCTTGACATGAAGGAGAATGTGCTTGATCCGGTAATGCAGTTCATGTCCGGTTCGCCCAAAACCATTTATGACGAAACAAGATCCTATATTGAGGAACAGGCGGCTAATTTTTCCTATGTAAAAGGTGACGAAGGCAGTCAGTTGCGTGACATTCTGGCAAACGATAATTGTTATAAGGGCAACCTGATGCAGCAGGCCAAAATTCTGCTGGATACGTTGAAGGAAAAGGTAAAATTCCAGATAGAGGAGGAAAGGGGAAAAGCCATTGCAACTGTTAAAATTCTTGCTGACCGGCTTGCCGGAATGGATGACTTTGCAAACCTCAAAACGGAAGAACAGGAAAAGGTGCAAACACCCTTCAAGAAACTTGAGCAGGAACTGAAACAGCAGAAACTGATCGCTGTTATTCGTGATAGATTGCGAAGCTTTGAAGAGGGAGAGTATTCAAGGCTATTGGCAAAAGTTGTCCGGTTAGCTGCTGCTAAAGAAAAGAAAGGTGATGATAAAGTAAAACCGGAAGGAAAAGATACAGGCGCCGGTGGTCCTGGTGAGATCAGTGAAAAAGAACCGGAATATATACATGGCAGGTCCATAAAAGTAACTTTTGCAAAACCGATGCTGGTCGATGTCAAGGATGTTGAAGAGTATTTTTCAGCTCTCAGGGAGGCTTACCTGAAGGAGATTAATGAAGGGAAAAGAATTCAGATATAAAACTAAACAAACAACATGTTAAGACATGAATACCAATGAACTAAAAAAATTTGCACAGGCGGCCAGACGGCAATTGATGGAACAGGTTGAAGCGCGGCTGAAACTTGTTCTTCAGAGGGATAGTGCCGAGATTCGTGAGAAGGAGCGAGTTCTCAGGGATCTTCGGGAACAGATTGCCAAGACTTCCAAGGATGCGGTGGTTGAGCGGGTGGCCTATATCTGGTTCAACCGATTTTGTGCGCTTCGGTTCATGGATGTGAATCATTATACCAAAGTCGGCACAGTCAGCCCGGCAGAGGGATTTTCCCAGCCGGAGATCCTACAGGAGGCCAAACAGGGTCATATTGATAAAGACTTGCTGGTGAAGCAACAGAAAATATTTGACCTGTTAGGCCCCGGCAAGGCGGTTTCTGCTGATCCCCAGCAGGAGGCTTACAGGTTGCTGCTGGTGGCTGCATGCAACAGCTATCACAAACTGATGCCATTCATGTTTGAGTGGATTACCGATTATACAGAACTTCTCATGCCGGAGGATTTGCTTTCCGAGAACTCCATTCTCCATGCCGTGCAACAAGCTCTGAATGAGAAGAACTGTCAGGATGTCGAGGTCATTGGCTGGCTATACCAGTTTTACATCTCTGAGAAAAAGGATCAGGTCTTTGAAGGACTGAAAAAAAACAAAAAAATCACCCCGGAGAATATTCCTGCGGCTACCCAGCTTTTTACTCCCCACTGGATTGTGAAGTATCTGGTGGAGAACTCGTTGGGTAGGCTGTGGATGCTGAATCGGCCTAACTCCAGGCTTATTGAGCATATGGATTACTATATCAAGCCTGAGGAACCGGAAACTGACTTTCTTAAAGTCAAATCACCGGAAGAGATAAAAATCTGTGATCCGGCCTGCGGCTCCGGTCATATGCTCACCTATGCTTTTGACCTGCTGTATTCCATATACGAGGAAGAAGGCTATGACCTAAAAGAGATTCCCAACCTGATTCTTACGAAAAACCTCTATGGTGTTGAGATCGATGAACGGGCTGGAGCCTTGGCGGCCTTTGCGCTGACCATGAAGGCCCGTGGAAAATATCGACGGTTTTTCAGAAAGCCCGTGCTGCCGAATATCTGTGTGTTGGAGAACGTGGAGTTTAATAAAGGCGAAATAAAAAGCTACATGGATGAGGTCGGCAGGGATCTCTTCACCATGCATCTGCAATCCACCCTGCATCAGTTCAGGGAAGCAAACAATTTCGGTTCATTGATACGTCCGGACGAGACGAATGTGCAGAATATCTATAACCGGCTGAAGATCAAAGGAATAGGCAACAAGCTGTTTCTGTCCAATATCCATCCGAAGGTTTTACAGGTCTTGAAACAGGCCGATTATCTCAGTCCGAAATACCATGTGGTTATTGCCAATCCTCCGTATATGGGTGGGAAAGGGATGAACGGGCGTTTGGGTGCTTGGCTTAAAGATAACTATAAGGACGTTAAATCAGACTTGTTCTCTGCATTTATTGTACGAAATACTGAATTTACGCTCCCTAAGGGACAGCTTGGTTTTATGTCCCCATTTGTCTGGATGTTCATCTCATCCTACGAGAAGCTACGCAGTTTTCTTATCAACCAGAAAACCATCACGTCATTGGTTCAGCTTGAATATTCGGGATTTGACGGAGCTACAGTGCCGATTTGCACCTTCACGGTTGAGAATGAGCACTATCCCAAATTCAAGGGGGGATATGTACGGCTATCAGATTTTCGTGGGTCAGAAAACCAAGGCCCTAAAACGCTCGAAGCCATCCAGAAGCAAGATTGCGGCTGGTTCTACCGCGCCTCCGCCTCCGATTTCAAGAAAATTCCTAGCAGCCCGATTGCGTACGACATGCCCCGAAAGCTCATTGAGCAGTACTCAAAGGACAATCTTATAAAAAAATATGTGGACGCAAAATCTGGTCAAAATACGGGCAATAACAACCGGTTTGTTAGATATTGGTTTGAACCCAGTTTTTCTAACATTGGCTTTGGAATTAAAACCTTAGAAGAAACCGAGTGCGACCTTCCAAAATGGTATCCGTACAACAAGGGCGGCGAATTTCGGAAGTGGTATGGTAATTTCGAGAATATAGTTAATTGGGCAAACAATGGCAAAGAAATCAAAGAGTACGCCGTATTAAGAAATAATGGCGGGCACTGGTCGAGGTACATTCAGAATCTAGATTACATGCTACGAGAGGGTATTACCTGGACTTTTATAAGTTCTTCTTACTTTGGGGCTAGGTACACTCCAGAAGGGCATCTTTTTGATTACGCTGGCTGTTCCGCATTTCCAAAATCTGAAAGCATTAAGAAGTACATAGGATATTTCTGTTCAGGTGTAGCTCAATTTATACTTAAGTTTATGAATCCAACACTGAATCTTCAGCCAGGCAATGTAAGCACATTACCAGAGCCTGAAATTCAGGACGATGCAGTTTCTGAACTAGAATCAGATGTCGACCAGCTTATTGCGTTGTCGAAACATTCTTGGAACTCAAGAGAGAGGTCTTGGGACTTTTTGACTAACCCTTTAATAGCGAAGCATGAAGGAGGACAAAGTTTATCCTCGACCTATAAATATTTGAGAAATGGGTGGAACACGGATTTTCATAAAGCTATTGAATTAGAAATTAGGAACAAGAAACGATTCATAGATGCTTTTGAGCTAAATGGTATCATTTCAAATGAAGTGGGTGCTCCTGAAGTAACATTAGACAGTAACCCGCATTACCGCTACGGTGGTGACAAGAGCGAAGAAGAGCTGGAAGCATTGCTTCTCACCGACACTATGAAAGAGTTCATCAGTTACAGTGTCGGCTGCATGTTTGGCCGCTATTCACTGGATAAACCTGGACTCATCCTTGCCAACCAGGGCGAAACTGTCCAAGACTACCTCTCGCAGATCCCCAAACCAACCTTTGAGCCGGATGATGACAACATTATCCCCATCTTAGACGGTGAATGGTTCAT
>JAYEFH010000076.1:0-4222 GCA_034658555.1 Thermodesulfobacteriota bacterium
TTTGCTGACAAAGATCCATTCTTGGCCTATCTTCCTGAAATTGCAATAACATTTCAATATTGGGCAAAATTATATTGTCGACCACAACATATGGTATTTGGTTGAGTAAAATGGATACCCACTTTAATTATATGACCATTGTGACGATTTCGCAAAAAAAGTGGCAGCCTTCAGGGCTGCCACCTCATATGTCCCTTATAAAGATTGATTAGGGAGTAGTGTCGGAGGAACTGCTGGATGGAGAGTCGGAAGAAGAATCGGTAACCTTTTTGCTTTTTTTATCAGGGCTTGACTCAGACTTTTCTGAATCCGCAGTGCCTGTCTTTTCCCTGGCATAATCGGTTACATACCAGCCACTACCCTTCAAATGAAAGGAAGAATGGGAAATCAGCTTGTGCAGATTGCCGCCACAGGATTCGCATGTACTAAGTGGTGCATCAGAAAACTTCTGCCAGTTCTCTATAACTTCTCCACAAGATTCACACTCGTATTCATAAATAGGCATAAACTAACCTCCAATAATTCTACTTAGATATCCTGTTTAAGATTTGAGCAAAAGCATCAGATTGGGCATATAATCCATATTCAGTTTTTATTCAACTGTGAATGTGGAAAAAATCGATCAAGGACCGCATCCATACCTCTGACTTTTACAGGTGTCAATATGTCATGGGTCGCCAGATGGACCTTCTGTTCTTCCTCATTACGGTCATCAAGTTCAGGGTGACAAAAATAATGGCTGAACCTCATTATGTGAATAAATTCATGGGTAATCACATATACTAGAAAAGGAAACAGTCTCTCTCTTTTTCCACCGGATGTTTGATCCAGAATATTGTGATCATGTAGGCAAATCCTGTAAAATTTCCGGCTGTCTCTGCCGCTTTGTTTCTGCGTTATATTTTTCCCATAACGGACAAGATGTGCAAATGCCTCGCCTGGGTATTCCCATGAACTAACATCCTTGAGAGTCCTGACCTCATAAGGATTCCTGACCCAGTGGTCGCTGGAAATAGAAAAATAGTCGCTTATCACATCCTCTGAAATAGATATCGCTTCGTCCAGGACCTTGACATGGTCTGGATGGAAGTACCTTGTCTGCATAATCTCTCAGACCTATTGAAAGGATTAATACATCAATATTATGAGACCCTTATAATCTTCATAAAAATAGTGTTATAGCCATAGCATGTCAAGGACCATGCTTCACACAAACAACGGCACAAATGCGCCATTATCATCAGGTCTCAACAGGGGAAACGGATTATTGCCTTCCTGAAAACAGGGGAAAATCAGCTTGTTCTCACATGCATGCGGATTCCGTTAGAAAGCGGGTGAATGCAGGATGGCGGGATGTGGAAACAAAATTGAAAGATGAAATACTTCTTCGTCATTATTCACCCAGAACACTCCAGGCATATGCGGGATGGATGAGAAAATTACGAGGTTTTATGCTCAACAAAAATCCATTGGAATTGACGAGTGCCGATGTTAAGAGGTTTAACTGGTATCCACCATCACCACCAGCCTCTTCGTGGTTTAAAAGTCTCACTCGGACGGATAGATAACTGCCTCAACCTTTGTTTCACTGCTTCCTTCAACTACACTTCGCTCTTCATTAATAAAAAAGATAATCCGTTCTCCACTCACCCTGTTAGGGCCTTCCAAAACCTGGGCCGCACCTGTAATAGTTATCTTTTCATCAGGTTTGTCGTAGATAGCCTGTTCTCCAGTACCAACCCGCTCACCCAGGGTTATACGTACGTGATTTGTAGCCACGATTTTTTTAACAGCCTTTTTTGTTTCTCCACCCTGTTTTCTTTTTTCATAAAAGACCTCAAGTTTGTCAGAATGTATTGTAAGATTACCCCTAGTGGCCTTCACATGCCCGGTGAATACCACGATACCGGATTTATCCGTCGCCTCCATCAGGTCACTCTCTATATTTATTGGGAGCTTGCCCTTACCTGCCGGACCGGCAGATGGAGTGTCAGGGGTGTCCAACTGGGCCATAGCCATTGAGCATTGAAAATGCATAAAAATAAGGATACAAAACCAGATAACTGAGGCTACATTTCCAACCTGGCTCATTTGCCGGCGTACACAAAATTTTTGACACTTCATTATGATTCCTCGTAGGGGTTCAAAGGTTCAGCCCACCATTTTCTGGAAGAACGGCTGTCTGTCTCTTTACCGTGAGTTTACCATCTTGAAGATCGTACTCAAGCCCTTTGCCCTCCATTTCCAGTCCGTCTCCCTTGATAACTACTCTGTCACTGGTCCAGATCAGTTTTTTCTTCTGACTGAAGCACATAGTTTCTGAAAATAGCGTAGAGCCATCTTCAGAGTGTATTTTTACATCGCCATTCAGTAACATTTCATCATTATTGATTCTGTACACGCATGAATCAGCAGTAACAATAACATGACCTCCTCCGGTAGGGAAAAACTTTATTCTTATCTTTTCCATGTCCATGATGTTTTTGTCCTCATAGAGCCGGGCCACATCTGCCTTTAGGATCCACTGGATCTTTTCGCCGATATTTCTCGTGTAACGAATCCCCTCAAAGGTAAGATCAGCCTTCATTTCTTTGAGATCCGTGGTCCACAGATCACTGGTACTCTTGTTTTGCTGCCACGGTCTCCAAAGAACTATCAAGAAAAGGATGCCGGCAAGTATCCAGAATAGATATCGTTGTTCAAGTTTCATGCATTGAAAAAACAAAATTTGGGGTTTCAGTTCAGGCACTATTTAGATGCAGAACAAACAAATATGTCAACAGGTGTGAACATTACCATCAGGGGTTTGGGTTAAGGTAATGATTCAGGAACTCGCTTCTCCTGTTTTGGGCCTTGAGGATCAGTTCGCAGATTTCTCTAACCGCACCCCTTCCCCCTGGTTGTTGTGTAACATAATCAGCGTAGTCTTTCATGGATTGTGCGGCATCGGCAACTACTATGGCAAGACCTACCTTCTGAAGAAGGGGTAGATCCACCCAGTCGTCTCCTATATAAGCAATTTCTTTATCTTCTATTCCCAGATTTTCCTTTATTCCCTCATATACTTCTGTTTTGTCAGGCAGTCCTTGATATACCAGCTTAATACCTAATTCCTCGGCCCTGACAGCAAGGGCACGAGAAGAGCGGGAACTGAGAATAGCTACATGGATTTTCGCCAGACCGAGGAGCTTAAGGCCAAGGCCATCGTGCACATGAAAGCTCTGCACCTGTTCTCCTTGAGATGTATATACAATACTTCCGTCAGTCAGCACTCCGTCCACATCCAGCGCGAGAAGGCGGATGTTGCGGGCCTTGGTCTTGAGCAGTTCTTTATCTATATGTACCATATGAAAATGCAATGTTGAATTTTGAATTTTGAATGCTGAATTATGGAAGAAGATTTAAAAGACATATACCTTAATTCAACATTCAGCATTCAAAATTTAGTCTACCGCCTGCCTGATCCTGGAAAGGACCTTCAGCAGGTCTGCCGCAGCTTCAAGGGAGAGACTGTTTGGGCCGTCGCAAAGGGCCTTATCCGGATTTGGGTGGACCTCCATGAAGATTCCATCCACTCCTGCTGCCATTGCAGCCCTGGCGAGTGTGGACACAAATTCCCTCTGGCCTGATGAGCATCCATCTCCACCGCCTGGGAGCTGGACACTGTGTGTGGCGTCAAAGATTACAGGAAACCCGATTTCCCTCATTATAGCCAGGCCGCGCATGTCAACCACAAGATTATTGTAGCCAAAAGAATTGCCCCTTTCAGTAAGGATTATCTGGTCATTTCCCATCTCTTTTATTTTGGCGACTGCGTGTCTCATGTCCCAAGGGGCCATGAATTGCCCCTTTTTAATGTTGATTGGAAGACGGGTTTGAGCTGCTGCCATCAGAAGATCTGTTTGCCTGCATAAAAAGGCCGGTATCTGTATACAGTCCAGCACCTTTGCGGCTGCCTCTGCCTGGTCCGGAGTATGGATATCTGAGATCACCGGTACATTCAGTTCCTTCTTGACGGCAGAGAGCATTTCAAGGCCTTCAGTCAGTCCGGGTCCTCTGTATGATTTTATAGATGTCCTGTTTGCCTTGTCGAATGATGCCTTGAATAGATAGGAAAAACCGTAATCTCCGGCTGCCTGGGCCATGAAAGCGCCGATGGAAAGGGCGGTTTCAATGTCTTCGAGCACGCAGGGTCCTGCAATAAGTAAAGGTGATTGTTCTG
>JAYEFH010000077.1:0-4208 GCA_034658555.1 Thermodesulfobacteriota bacterium
TGCTGATGCCGGACTTCCTCCGCCCCTGATAGCTGTTGACCAGGAAGGAGGACCTGTCCAGAGACTTGGCCCTCCTTTTTGGCCGGAAATTCTTTCCAACCAGGAAGTGGCTCTGTCCGGAAATCCGGAAACCAAGGCAAGCGTCCAGGCAGAGACCGCTGCAAAGATCCTTAACTCTCTGGGCATAGGGCTCAACCTGGCACCGGTCCTGGACCTGGCTCCAACCGAGACGGAAGGTGTCCTGAAAGGGCGCTCCTATGGATCTGATCCCCCAAAAGTGTCAATCCTTGGGAAAAAATATATCCGGATACTACAAGCCAACGGAGTAGGGGCCACTGCCAAGCACTTCCCCGGCATAGGTCGTGTGGAAAAAGATCCACATTTCCAGCGACCTGTTGTCACGGCCTCAAAGGAAACATTGATGCATGAAATGTCCCCATTTCGCGAAAGTGTGAAGGCAGGTGTCAAGGCAGTAATGACCTCTCACGTGGTATTTCCCGCGCTGGACCGGGACGAGCCCGCCACCTTTTCAAAGATCATAGTAGATGAACTCCTTCGTCGTAAGATGGGCTTTCAGGGTCTATTGCTGACCGACGACCTTGAGATGGGGGGAATCACCGGTCACGGCTCCTTGGGCGAGGCAGCAGTAAAGGCGGTTTTGGCAGGGCATGACCTCTTGCTAATTTGCCACAAAGCCCAAAAGGTGAGGGAGGCATTAGACGCCTTAAACAAAGCCTGGTCCCAGGGAATACTTAACACCGAAAAAATAGATTTGAGCCTTGCACGGAAAGCCGGGCTCACCTGATTACTCCTGAGATAACCTTTGTGTTTCCTCCTGGCAAAATTTCTTTTTTAACCTCAGAGAAATGGCTCTTAAAAAAGCTTGATTCCTGTTTGAGAAGGGACTTAGATCCCAAATTTCCTGCCACCACCATCCTGATATAAAAAAGGAATTTAATTAATTTTTTCCTGGGGACCTCATGTTCCATCATGCAAAACCTGCCCCCGGTCCGGCAGACCCTTTTGACCTCAATAACGGTCTTTTCTCTTACATCCCCTTTTAGTTCATAAAATGCGTGGGAGCACGTTACAGCGGAAATAGTCCTGTCCTTAAAAGGGAGGTGCTGGGCCTCGGCCTGTATCAGGACTATGTTTTTTATGTCTCTATCACGTATCTTTTTAGTAGCTTTCTGTAACATTCCGCTTGAGAAGTCGAGCCCAATCACCAGGCCGTCGCTGCCCACCTTTTCAGCCAGGAAAGGCGGAACAGATCCGGTTCCTGTACAAAGGTCTATAGCCACGTCCCCTGCCTTGAGTTCTGTCCTGTCGGCCAGAGCACCTCGAAGACGACCCTGGAGGTCGTGGGAGTGGAGTTCAATAATACGGTCGTAGATTTTTGAAAAAAGATTGTAGTAAGATTGCCTGAATGAACTCATAGGTAATTGTTAGTCAGCATACCAAGGGTAAAAGTTTACAAAAGTCTTCATTGAGTAGTATATGATTCCGTTGTAGAAAGTCAAAATTTACAGTAAAGGCACGTCG
This sequence comes from Thermodesulfobacteriota bacterium, assembly GCA_034658555.1. GTDB lineage: Bacteria > Desulfobacterota > Dissulfuribacteria > Dissulfuribacterales > UBA3076 > UBA3076. The sequence goes on from JAYEFH010000077.1 coordinate 1,543, forward strand.
GATGCAAATTTAGTCTGTTATACAATTGTAATTTTTTTGCGCCTTTGCGTGAAGTTCTTTTAATCCATAATATTTTGTAACCGTAAACTTCTGAACTCTGAACCCGTGAACGGTTACGATATTTTAATGTAAGAGGTGCCAAACTGAAACTGGCTCTTGTTTCCCTGCCTTGTATGAGGCCCACCAGCCCTCCTCTTGGGCCTGCCATTCTGTCGTCGTATCTAAAGAAAAATTCACAGGATATAGATGTAAAGTCCTTTGATCTAAATCTGCTCTACTACGACAGAGTCCTGGATGATCTGAGTAAGGGAAGATTTAAAATTCGTCTCTATGACTGGGATGAAAAGACCACAGCTCAAAAAATCAGCCAGGCGGTGGATTTTCTGAAACATGGGACACGGAAAAAATTTGACCTGAAGCTATACCATCATTATGTCACGATTTTTTTGAGCTTTGAGAGCATCTTTAACGCATTTATGTCCGAAATGGCAAAAAGGCATTTGATAGGACTTGCAGTGCCCGACAGGGTGAAAATATTTTTTGAGGATCTCGTCAATACAGTCCTGGATTATAGCCCGGATATAGTGGGCCTTTCGGTCCTTTTTAATAGCCAGACTGTTTTTGCCCTGCTCATGGCAGCTTTGATTAAAGAAAAAAAGGATATAAAAGTTGTCCTGGGCGGGGCCAAACTCGGGGTCATGCGTTATCCGGAGAGGCTTTTCAAGGAACCCTGGGTCTTCAGTACCAAGGACAAGACAAGGCAGTTGGAATTTGGACAATATGTTGATTTTCTTATTCCAGGGGAAGGAGAGAAGGCATTACTCGATCTTTGCATGGCTCAAGATGAGAAGGACCTGGCCGAGGTACCCAATCTTGTCTATATGAAAGATCAGGAGGTCAGAACAAATCCGCCACATGTCATTCACGACCTCGATCAGATTCCTGAGCCGGATTTTAGCGACTTCCGCCTGGACAAATATATAGGCCCTGAGGTAGTCCTGCCTTTCCTGAGTTCAAGGGGATGTCCCTGGGGAAGATGCACATTCTGTACACATCATCATTCTTACTTACTCTATCGAGAGCTTGAAATTAATGAATGTCTGAAGCAGATAAGATATCTGAAAAAACATTACGGGACGCCGTTTCTTAATTTTTATGATGAGATGATCCCTCCTGACCGTTTCAGAGACCTGGCCCAGGCAATAATTAATGAAGGAATAGAAATTTCCTACGCGGCATATGCCAAACCCATAAAGGAATTTGATGCTGATCTGCTTAAGCTGATTCACCGGTCCGGGGGGCGTGTAATCATGTGGGGCGTGGAGTCAGCCAGCCAGCGGGTCCTTAACCTCATGAGAAAGGGGACAAGGATCAAAGAGACGGAAAAGGTCCTTCAAGATGCCGGGCATGCAGGTCTAATGAACTTGATATTTATTATGTTTGGTTTCCCCACTGAGACAGAGGCGGAATTTAATGAGACCTTGAATTTTCTCAATAAAAATAGGGATTACATACATGCCCTGTCCAAAGGCAAATTCGTCCTGTCAGAAGGTTCTCTTATCCAGAAAAAACCTGAAAAATTTGCAATTACTGAAATCCGGGAGGCTATGGAATCAAAAGTCTATAACAGGGTTTTCGACTATCAGGTCTCAAAAGGACTTGGTCCAAAGGAGGTATCTGCCCTGTACGAAAAGAACATTAAACATTTGGAATCCATTGGATTCACCCCTCGTTTCGGGGCTTACCGGGAGCACCTTCTTGCATATGCCGCATCAAGAGATATTCACCCGCGCGGTTGAGGTGAGGACAAGGGCCATTGTGGAAAGGTACGCGTCCTGTTCCATACGACATACAAACTTAACACTCCTTAAATTTATAGTATAGGAATTTCCATTTTTTGACAGGATTAACAGGATTGTCAGGATAAAAAATATTAAGAAATCCTGTAAATCCTGTCAGAGAAGTCCGCCCGAAGGGCGCTAAGTTCAACAAATTAACGTCTTTTTTGCCGTCTTTTTCGTTGCCCGTCGATCACATAACCCGTTATTCTCGCTCCTCACGCCTTGAATACAACAAAAACCCCTGTTAAAAGTACTTGAACTATAACACACCAAAGATTTATAATATTTAAATTGAGCGAGGCTTTTGTTTTCCTTCCTCTCAAAGGAAAACAAAAGGGAAGTAAACTTTGCGTTCTTTGCGTCTTGGCGGTAAACAGTATCCAAACAAAGATCCTTTTAGGGTCACCATCAAGCTACCCCTTTTTAGGGATAGTAATTAACCAGGATAAATTGTGACACTTGTTACGGCAAAAGCACTTGAAAAAACATATATCGCCGGCGACATTACCGTCAGGGCTATACGGGGAGTCGATTTTACCATTGAGCCGGGTTCCTTTGTTTCTTTTGTCGGCCCGTCAGGAAGCGGTAAAAGTACTCTGCTGAACATGATCGGCTGTCTTGACCCTCCAACCAGCGGCTTTCTTGAAGTTGCAGGCCAGGATGTGACACATCTTAGCTCAAAGGAATCAGCTCGTTTTCGGGGAGAGCATATTGGTTTCATTTTTCAGGATTTCAACCTGATTCCAGTTCTCACTGTATTTGAAAATGTGGAGTATCCCTTGCAGATGGTGCAAAATTGGCCAAAGGAGAAACGGCAAAAACGGG
>JAYEFH010000078.1:0-4202 GCA_034658555.1 Thermodesulfobacteriota bacterium
CCCACCAAAGATGCCAGTTCCACACCACTTACTCGCTCATAGAAGCAGAACCTGATCCGGAATCAATTATCCAGGCCGTCAAGTCCGGCAAGGTCCGGATAGTCACTCGTCCCCTTCCCTTGTTCCTCCTGCTGAATATCAATTTAAAGATGCTTTGGAGAAACAAGATTCTGAAAAGGTTTTAAGTTTTAGCCTCTATTTATTGAAAGCACCATGTCCATGTGATACTAAACGCATACAGGTTATGAAAACTCACGCTTATATCCAAAAAAACGTTTTGCTTATACTGGTTTTTTTGCTGATGCTTCCGGCAACAGGTCTGACGGCTTCAGGATCTAAAGGGGCTTTAGCCGAACAGATTAAAGAAGAAAAAACACCTTCTGAATTCGAGACAAGTCCGTCACCGGGAGCTGAGCCCTGGCACATAGAGGCCTTTCATCTGACTTATTTCCATTCTTCAGGTGTGATCCTGGGTGAAGGTTCGGTCCAGGTCTGGAGGGGTGATCTCAAGGTCTGTGCGGACAGGATCATGTATGACAGGCGTAATGCCAGGATATGGGCAAACGGCAATGTGGTCATATACCTCGACATGGATGTACTGAAGGGAACCGAAGGAGAACTGGATCTCAACACATCTACAGGCACAGTAGAGAATGCCGATCTTTTCTTGCAGAGAAACAACATACACCTTCTGGCCAAACAGATCTGGAAGACAGGTCCTGAAGAATATAAGGCAAAACATGCCACCATCAGCACGTGTCCCCTTCCCAAACAGGCGTGGAATTTTAAGTGTCGGGACCTTAAACTCACGATTGGAGGCATGGCCTTTGCTAAAAGCAGTTTTTTCAACATAAGGGACATTCCCGTACTCTACAGTCCCTGGGTTGTGCTGCCCATAAACAAATACAGAAAAACAGGGTTACTGTTACCCTACTTCTCCACATCCAAAAGGAATGGGGCAGAGCTCAACGTCCCCTTTTTTTGGGCCATTAACGACAGCATGGACGCCACTTTTTATCAGCATTCCATGGGTAAAAGGGGCTGGATGGAGGGAATAGAGTTCCGATACGTATTTTCCCCTGAAGACAAAGGCATCCTCCGATACAACTTCCTGGTAGACACACTGGAAGACGACAACTTCAACAATGATAGGCATACAAGAGGTAATGAAAAACGCTGGTGGTTGAGGGCAAAGGCTGAGCAACATCTTCCCTGGAACTTTGAAGCAAAGGTGGACGTGGATTTGATCAGTGACAGGGATTACCTGTTGGAATTTGATCAGGGTCCGATGGGTTATGATAAAACAGACAGTATTTTCCGAAAGACCTTTGGCCGTTCCCTGTCCGATGAAACGGATCTGATCCGTCCTTCAAGTCTCCAGATTACCAAGCTGGCCCAGGACATGTTTTTCGGAGGCGAAGGCCGCTACAACGATAACCAAGGGAAACAGGATTCCACCGTACAGACATACCCCAGGTTGGTGCTTCACGGATTCAGAAAACCTCTTTTTAATTCCCCTTTTTACTATGATTGGGCTACCTCGTACGTACATTACTGGAGGGAGGAAGGCATTAAGGAACAACGCCTGCATATGGAACCAGGTGTATCCTTACCGTTGAACCTATATAACCTGGCTGATTTGATTTTAAGCGGGAATGTCGAAGAGACCATGTATGAGGTCAGCGGCCATGATCCGGAACAGCACCCCGATAGCCATTCCAACAGGCTGCTCTATAACCTGAACGCCGATCTGAGTACGACTTTCGCACGGACCTACCACCTCTCGGGCGAAAAGACTATGAGACACAGCATACGGCCCGGGCTGACTTACCAGTATCGTCCTTTCGAGGACCAGGACGACCTGCCTGAGGACATCGACACACTGGATCGGCTTGAGCCCATGAATCGAATTACACTATCCATGCTCTCGTTCTTTAGCAGCAAAACCACCCTTGGTAATAACAAATTTGCCTACACAGATGTTGTAAGGTTCTCCTTGGAGCAGAGTTACGACACCGAGGAAAATAGTAGAAATCTGTCCGGTGAAGAGGACCTTGGACATTTTTCAGATATTTACGCCGAGTTGGATTTTAAACCATTTTCCAACCTTTTTATGCGTTATGACACTAGCTACAATGTCTATGGGAAAGGCTTTACTGAGTACAATTTCCTGGGACGTTTATCAAATTCCGTGGGTGACACGTTAGACCTTGAATATAGATACAACTGCCTTGCTCACATAAATGAGGTCAACCTGGAAGTACATACTGCATTTTCACCTTCCTGGTATGGGATGTGCGAGTTAAAGAGGAATGTTGCTGAAGACTCAGAGCTTGAATCCGTATTCGGTCTCCGGTATCAATCGACCTGTTGGGCGCTTGATGGCAGGTTTAAAAAGGATACGGACGAAACCAGTTTTACATTCCACCTTGAGCTTTTGGGTATTGGGGGATGGGGCTCTAAAAATTAAAAATTAAGAGTTAAGAGTTAGTGACTGAGCCATGTGCGCTTTCAGTGCTGGTGAAACCTATGATCAGGCTTGACAGTCCCTGATGAGACTGCTATGAAAAAGCCATTGATTTGCCCTGACTTAAACAAGACTATTTGGGAATTTGTTAGTAATAATGTCTAGTTAGAAGGATTCTAATTATTTTATTGACGTTGGGTCGGATGAAAATTGTTCAAATTATACTATATAGATATACAGCCAAGTTTTAGAAGATAAGTTGCTGGGGAGGAATGGATTAATGTTTGGAAAAGCGATCAAAAGATTTTACAAGGTTTTGTGTCAGGAGGAATGGGACGCCAATGTCTGCGGGATTATTGTTGCTCTTTTGAGCATCATGTCCCTGGCCTGGGCCCGTCCCTGGGGTGCGGTCGGCGCTGTGAGAAACTGGGCTGAATGGATGCTTTATTACATAGGCATGTGGGGAGATCAGCCGGCAAGTATTCTTATCCACAGCGGTTCTGTTATCGGTTTAGGGTTTGTGGCCGGCGCCTTTATTTCTGCCTGCCTTGGCGGAGACTTTGCCTTCAGGATTCCCCCAAGGCTGGAGCTGGCAAAGGCAGTGTTCGCAGGGATATTGATGGGTGTCGGTTCTGCCTTGGCCGGTGGATGTAACATAGGTGGCTTTTATAATTCGGTCGGAAATCTTTGTGCCAGCGGGTTTGCCATGATGATAGGAATTATCATCGGAGCCGTAATCGGCATAAAGTACCTTTACTGGGAGATGGAACATATCTCTTGGGGTTCGGGAGGGGCAAAGACCTTTCAGGTCCCTGGTGCCCTCCAGATCATACTGGGTATTGCGATGCTGGGAGTCCTTGTCTGGGGGACCAATGCTTACGCAACCAGCGACGATGATTCTCTGGTACGGCTTGCCGGGCTTTTGATTATCCCGGCAGGGCTTGGATACACAATGCAGCGTGGGCGCTGGTGCATGATTCAAGGCTTCAGGGAGCCCCATATGACAGGTGACACCAAAATGGCCAAGTCTGTAGCTCTAAGCGTAGTCATCCTGGCAGCCGGTGTTGCGATCATCAAATTTACCGGGATCCAGGCGATCGAACACTATGTCCGGGGCTTTTTCGGTTGGGGCGGCTTTGTAGGCGGTGTCATTTTCGGCTTTGGTGCCTTGCTGGCCGGAGGCTGCGGAACAGGGACCCTCTGGCGCGTTGGTGAAGGACAGATAAAGTTATGGGTTGTGATGCCCATATTCGGCATTTCCAATGCCATTATGAACAGATGGTTTAAGGCAAATGACTGGGAAGGAATGGAAGAATACATAGATGAGGGCATAACCAATGACGGCATCTTCGGCACGTTTGTATATATGCCGGAAACCTGGCTTGGTTACGGAGGCACTCTGGCCCTTATCTTTTTTGTGATGGCCCTCTGGTATGTCATTGTAACCTGGAATGAGGAGTCGGAAAAACTGATCGTACCGATGTAGTCGGATTAGAAATAAGGAGATTTATGAAAGCCCGGCGGGGTCTATTGTCCAAAGACTGTAGGTTGTATTCCCGTCGCTTTCCTCAGTAAAAAAAAGAGCTACAGGCTTTTGCTTGTAGCTTTTTTTTAGCATTGCCTATAAAGGTGGGGGCTTGAATATGGTAACAAGGGCCGGATTGTCCGTAATGACAGTTGTCCTGGTGAGCATCTGGTTCCTTGCCTCCGCTGGGTTATCCTTTGCAGAGAAAAG
>JAYEFH010000079.1:0-4201 GCA_034658555.1 Thermodesulfobacteriota bacterium
ACCAAGCTCCCCCCTTCTCTATCACTGGAAAGCCTTTCTCCTATTACATCAGTGCAAAGAAACATCTGTGCATGGCATGGGTTAATTTAAATGAGCACAAATGGGTCAGTTATGATGAGCGTTGAAGAAATATGTTGCTCAGGCGGTCGCCCATTATTGGTTTACTCGAAAAGCACAAAAGGACAAGCAAACCAATCGTGGGGTATCTGATGCAGGTCTGAGAAGTGCAGTTACTGGTGGCGCACAAATGGATGGTTTTATAACACTGTTCAGGGATTTGATTCTTGATACCGGGTTTGATAAACATTGCATTCATAGAAAAAAGGCACTTCAACTGCCAGGATTTTTTAGGCCGACCAAAGAGTGGGACTTGTTGGTTATAAAAAATGGTCAGCTAATCGTCGCCATTGAAGCCAAATCCCAAGTGGGACCCTCATTCGGGAACAATTTCAATAACAGGACTGAAGAGGCTATGGGAAGTGCCCTTGATTTATGGACTGCCTTTAGAGAGGGCGCCTTCAATGGAGGAGTTCAGCCTTTCCTCGGCTATTTCTTTATGCTCGAAGATTGTCAAGCCTCAAATCGCCCCGTTAAAGTAAGAGAGCCCCATTTTAAGGTATTTTCTGAATTCATTGATGCTTCGTATATGAAGCGCTATGAACTCTTTTGCCGGAAACTTATTCTTGAACGGCATTATACTTCTTCATCTTTTATAACATCATCAAGCGATAACGGCATTGAAGGCGTCTACAATGAACCAGCAGACGATCTTTCTTTTAAGACTTTTGCAAGAGGTCTTGTTTCGCATGTGGGAGCCTTTGTATGAATACCAACATAAAAAAGACCAAACAGCGACTCATAAACGGCGATGCAAGAGACCTATCCTTTTTAGACGATGAATCAATTCATTTGGTCGTCACGTCACCTCCATACTGGAATCTGAAACGTTATAATGAGAATCCGGATCAATTGGGGCATGTAAATGACTACGAATCTTTTTTAGGTGAACTTGCAAAAGTTTGGCGTGAGGTCTTTCGTGTACTCGTCCCTGGAGGCAGATTAGTATGCGTTGTAGGTGACGTATGCGTTTCAAGACGGAAATTTGGACGTCACCTTGTTTTTCCTTTGCACGCAGACATTTGTGTTTTATGCCGAAAAATCGGTTTTGACAACCTAAATCCCATTATCTGGCATAAAATTGCAAATGCAAGTTTTGAAGTTGAAAATGGCTCTAAATTTTTAGGGAAACCCTATGAACCCAACGCAATCATAAAAAATGATATGGAATTCATTTTGATGCAGAGAAAACCGGGAGGCTATCGAAAACCGACTGAGATGCAGAGGAAATTAAGCAAAATTGATAAGAAGGATTTCAATTCCTGGTTTCAACAAATATGGAATATCACCGGCGCCTCAACCCGTAACCACCCTGCTCCCTTCCCGCTTAAGCTTGCTTCTCGTCTTGTTAGGATGTTTTCATTTCAGGGCGATACAGTTTTGGACCCATTTTGCGGCACCGGAACAACCATAGTGGCGTCCTTAAGATACGGGAGAAACAGCATAGGGATTGACATTGATGCCGAATATTGTCATATGGCCGCTCGAATTTTGAAAAAAGAGAGCAGCAATCTTTTTTTGAAAACGGAATTGTTATTTGAGAAGATGATTCCTGACAACACCGGCCAAATGCAAGTTTGTGAAGACCAAGCTCTCTATGATGTCCGGCCAGCCAGAAAAATAATGGGATAGGCCAACAAATAAATTCAGCGGACGCGAAAAAGCCCGCGCCGCTGATTAAACTGAAGTTATGTACTAGATAGTAATAAAATAATTAAGCTTTATTTAAAAGGTTTAAATATGAAATTATCATCTATATTCCAGTTTATATTTGATTTGTTTCCCAAATCAAAAAAAATTGAAATGCAATATATCGCTATGCTTCAACAATATACCCATATTCCCAAAAGGCAGGCAAGGGAAATTGTAAAAAATATAATTAAACAGGCTCAAGAAAACCTATCAACAAATGGATACGTACCAAAAAACTATGGCGATTATCTTTTAAAAAATGAATCAACTGATGATTGGATAAAAGACTTCTTAGCAAAAAAAAGAGCTGAAGGTGTTAGAAATGAAGATATCAGATGGCTTTGGAATATGGATAATCTTGAAAGGGAAGTGTTGGGCGAGTGGGATCAATATAATATTGCCGTGATGTATTCTAAATTCATTGAAGAAGATGGCTTAAGTAAGGAAGAAGCATTAAAAAGGGTGAAAAAAGCCCGCCCAATTTATGGTACCGGTTTGCCTGAAGAAAAGAATAAAGATATGCTACCTTTTGAATTAAGAAATCGGGTAAGTAATTACACAGTAAAACGGGGGATGATTGATTCTGAACAACTAGAAAAAGAGATGAATGAAGCTATTACCTGTAATGATTTTATAAGACAAGAGATAAAAAAAGGTAATATATGATTACCCTACAAAAAGTCGGAGGCGATATAAAGCTATAACATAAACATATTCGTAATGTATAGATTACGTATACGAAACTTATATAGCTATTTCGAGGCGGCGGCTCAAAAAGGACTTTTTTCAGTGTAATCAATATATGAAAAAAATCTTTTAGATATTTAACCACAAAACAAGCGGCTTCACATGGACCGCTTGAAAGCTCTCGGCAAGTGGACCGCGACGTTGAAGAGGAAATAGGGAGACGATGACAGGCGATAAGACACAAAAGCTCTTCGTGCCAAGTAAAGGCCCTGACTGTGTGATACTTAACTGGACAGGCCACCCCGAACAAAATCTGAAATTCTATGCAGAGGCCTTCCACAATATTGCTAAAAGACTCGCATCTCAATATAAAGATGAGTGGCCTCTTTCTTCTTTTGAGGCATGTCCGATTGTCTACCTCTATCGCCATGCTTTTGAGTTGTACCTTAAGGCTGTGATCGTGTACGGTAATGAACTCCTGCAATATAGGGGGTATAGGGGGACGTTCGTTCCGAGCGTTCTTGACGAGCTGTTTGATTTATGATAGAGGTTGTGGCATGCCGAGGTTAGCAAGATTAGACGCCCCTGGAGTTTTGCATCATGTGATGGGTCGGGGCATAGAGAGAAGGAAGATTTTTGGGAACGACAAGGATCGAGTGGACTTTATTGATCTTTTGGCTGAGGTCGTTGAAAAAGGCGGGATGGGGGATGGTTCCATGCGTTGTGATATATCCGAGATATTTGTGGAATGTGCCCCCAACCTGTAGGGGCGAGTTTGAAACCCGCCCCTACAATTAATGAAAATGTATTCGGCAATATCCCGTAGGGGCAGGCCCCCGTGCCTGCCTGCCCTGACAATATGCAACCACAGGGGAAAGGGCAACCACAGGGGGTTTGCCCCTACATTATTTGAAAACGAATTGCATCACATACGGGAATACATCATCATCAATCCAGCCCAGTGGGGATTGAATTAAGGGCGAATACATAGATTCGCCCTTACATAGGGCAAACATTCCGTCATCATGAGCCACAAACAACTCTTTTAGACATCACATGGTAGGGAACCATCCCCGGGATGGATGTTTACGCTTGGACGTTGATGCCGAATCATTTTCATTTATTGTGCAAGACCAAAAATTGGCCATTGTCAACGCGTATGCGGAGGATTCTTACAGGATATGCGGTAAATTTTAATAAGCGCCATAAGAGTGTGGGCATTTATTTCAAAACCGGTACAAGTCTATTGTATGCCAGGAGGATAGATAGTGCCTGAACGAGAACCCCCTATTTTGAGGTTCGGGGTGGGCGGCTGCCTTCGTTTTTCTTCGTATGAGAAGAATATGACTTACGTTATACGTTTTTTTCGATAGATTGCGCTTCTTATTAGAAACTTTTGCAGAATTTTGACGAACGTATCCTCTTTTCTATAATAACATTAATCAATCTTTACTAATCGCTTATGCAACTAGTTGTATTTTCTGTCGCCTTATTTTCTCTAAACGCTTTAGCCGCTTATTTTCCTTTTGCTGAAGAATATGTCCAATTATTTGTATATTTCTAGCGACTACTGCTAATGCAACATATCTTTTGAAACCATTGATACCATGGTCTAAACAGCGGTCTAATCCATGATTCTCCAAAGCATTGATTGAAGACTCGACAGCTGAATGCTTACGTCTAGCCTGGATAAATTCTTCTGACT
>JAYEFH010000080.1:0-4179 GCA_034658555.1 Thermodesulfobacteriota bacterium
CAATAAGACGTCGCCTGAGAAAATCGCTCACAGGTAAAAATAGATCCCCTTTGCGAAAAAGATCTTGGAATGCACCTGGATGCTTCCGCAAAAATGTTGTTGCATCGTACCCCCTGAATGATGTGACCAATTTACCTTTGATAGCACCTATATCTTGTAAAGTAAGTATCGCAGCTCCTATCGGCCCAAACTGACAATGAATGATATCAAATGGTTTCTTTCTCAGAAAAGGAATCATCAAAAAAAACAGCTTTAAGGAGGCCGCCCTTCTACCATATTTGATAAAATTTAACGATTTGAATACTGCAACGGGATTCTTGGCAAGGAATACAACTGAATAAACAACAGCTTTCAAAAAGCGGAGAAATAAATTTCGCGGCATTATTTCCGGTTCGAATGGATAGCTGGTGCGGTTCAGCAAATCATAGCGCATTACCTCTTCGTGAAATTTGGAGCAATTCTCTTTCGCGAAAGAGATAATTTCCACCTCATGTCCACGGTCTATAAGACCTGTAATTTGGTTCAGGACGAAGGTTTGAGAAAGAGATGGAAATGGACTCGTGACTATGGCAATCCTCATACTCTCATCCCATTAATGTTCTTTTGATTTGTCCCTTAATTCGAGCCATTAATGACTTCTTATTCCTGAAGTAACTGAACGGAGAATAACAATAATCAAAGGTTCTATATATCAGCAAGTAAACTTTTAACCGTTCTATGGGAGATTCAATTGTTGATGCTAATCGATAGTTCTTTCTGCAAAAGTAGGTCATTCCTTCCCGTCTGATCCGGACTTCACTTTCAGGTGCGAGTTCACACATAATATCAAGTAAATACAGACAGTCTTGGCACCACGGCTCAATTTCTGAGACAGCTCCGCCCATGTTGGAGGAATGTCTGCGAAAACTTGCTTTGACACCGTAGACGTTCGCACAGCCATATTTTGCCGCCAGTAACACCTCTGCCACAACATCCTGAAAGTGGTTGGTTCTGGATTTAAATCCTCCAATCTCTTTCAATCTCTTCGTGTTAAAGAGAGTGCTGCAGAGATATAGTGCTATATTGCCGGAAAACCAGTTCAGGAAAAAATCTGCTGCGGAGAGACCCTTCACTCGATTAGGGTTTTCAGAAAGTATCTTGCCGTCTTCGTCTATTACGCGGCTGCCAGTAAAAATCACTCCGATATTGACGGCATTGTTAACGGCATCCATGCAAGTTTCTACTATATCAGGATCAATCAGATCGTCGTCGTGAAGAAGAAGAAAATAGTCTCCTTTTGCGCTGTTAACGCAGAAGTTGAAGTTGTTATTGGCCCCAATATTATTATTATGCTTTATGTATTTGATGCGTGAATCGGAGAATTTATTGACAAGATCTTCCGTGTGATCAGTTGAGCAATTATCTGAGACTATTATTTCAATGTTTCTATAAGATTGATTCACTGCGCTTTGAAGGGCCTGTTTAAGAAAACCGTCAGCGCGGTTGTATGTGGGAATACCGATACTAACTAATGGAGGATTAGAATTTGCCATAAAACAACCTTAACACAACATAATAGCTTTGAATAAATTAGCCGCCTTCGGCAGGACTTCTCTGACAGGATCAACAGGATTGTCAGGATAAAAAATATTAAGAAATCCTGTAAATCCTGTTGATCCTGTCAAAAAATGGAAATTCGTATACTATCAAGTTAGGTTTAAGTGATATCGCTACGGATTTTTACCACACGGGCAGGTACTCCGGCTGCAATGGCGCTGTCCGGAACGTCTTGCGTTACTATGGAACCTGCCGCAATAACCGCCCCTTTTCCTATTCGTACTCCATTCAGTACGGTTACCCTTACACCTAACCATGCATCATCTCCGATGCAGATAGGTCCCTTTGACTGCAGAGGCTGTTCGCGGATAGTTTTACCGGACGCGATTCCGTGGTCATAGGAATAAAGAGTACAGTTAGGCGCTATCATCACTCCATTACCAATCACTATAGGTTCCAGATACGAATAGAGATGACACCCAGGATGGATGCTTGATTGAGAACCAACTACTATTTCGCCGCCGAGCCCTGTCTCAAATGTGGAATCCCTCAAAATTTCGACTCGGTCACCGAATTCAATCTTACCTCCCCCTTTTCGTTCAAAGAGAACTACCCTGTCCCCGATGAAACAATTTTTCCCAAGACGCAAATCCGGATGGTGAATGATTGCGGTTGATTCAATAAATCCATTTCGATTTAGGAAGGCAAGAGGAATGCGCGCCTTGTAAGGTGGAACAAACCACGAAGCCAGCCACATGAAGAACCGGCCGGTACCTGTCGGACCTGCAAAACGCATCCAAAAACGCGCCCATTGATTCATAGAATTTTTCCGGTTTCAGGACAGCAGTCAAACGTTTGGTTTGGGCACTGGTTCAGTTTATCCGAACAATCGCTCAGTATCGTCAACTCTGTGCGTAAGGAGATTTTACTGAAGCCAATGAGAGAGATCACGATGAATTAAGGATTGTAGTTTCAGGATGTCTTCCCGATACAGCGTTTTAAGAAATTGACGGGTTTTACCATCCATTGCTTTCTTTCCAATATTTTTTTTTCGTAAAATCTTACACAACTTTGATGCCTTTTCGGGTGAAATAATTGCTCTGAGTAGTGGTTTGCTAACACGTTTTACAAAATTGTCTGTGCTTAAGAGACAATAAAGCAGCTTATTCCTCGGTACGCCTGACGAATTGTATATAGAACTTGTGTCCGGCACAAAAGATTCATCTATGCCTAAAAATACGTAAACATCTTTGACTATTTTGAGAGAATTCCGTTGCATATCATCAAACAAACAAACTTTCACTTCGCTAAAATTATCCATGTATGCCTTTACTTGATCATAATAGAATCCAAGGCTCTTAGGATAATTCAAGATATCCCAATTTTCTCTTTTTCTTTCTTCCTCTTTTTCTAAAAAGTCTTCAAAAGAGCAAGTTTCAGCGCCATCTCTTACCAGGTGATAATAAGATGAGTAAGCTCTGTCTATTGGATTTCTTAATATTATTATTACCTTAATATCGCCTAAGTGACTTTTTATATTGGGAATTGCCGTCTCATGATGGTATAAGTAAACTGCTGAAGCTTCACCTATCGCCTTTTGCTCATTTCTTACGCATTCAAAGAGATTCCGATAGTCGTCCAATGAGCATATTACTATACGATCGGCAATCTCGTGACGAGGGTCATTCCGACTGAGTTTTTTATAGATAGCTGACACGAAGAACATGGGTTCTTTTCTCGTTGGCGGCACATAGACTTCAGGATGCTGTTGAAGATATTGGTAAAGAGACGAAGTTCCACTTTTTGCAGCTCCAACAATTAGAAAATTTGGCAATTTTCTTTGCATGTGCATATGTACCTTAGGATGTAGCTTGAACCGGCAATAAGAGTAGCAGTGCAAGCTGCACTTAATTCATTGTCCCTTGCAAGTGTGGACTGTATTGCGTACTCCACCTTAAGAGCGGCCTTACCACCCCTCCCAGCCTGCTGCCCCAGTCACCGCGCGCTCCATCGCCATCCGAGTTGTCAACGACATAGAAAGTAACTGCATCGCGTTCGTGAAACTGAAAGATTCTGGGCGAGACGGTGCCAAGAGCCGGCGAGACGTACAGGCTGCCCTCGGAGAGGAAATTGCCAGGAATCCAGGCGGTGCTGATGTAACGTCCTGTGTCACGGGGACGTCCTCGCCAGGTAGGATCCTGGTCAATAGCTACAAAAACATGTACGCCTTCTGCATTGTGAAGGTGAAAATGGGGCATTAACACGTACCCTGACACGAGCACATCATACTCCATCTCAAGAGCAATGGGCTCACAGATGTCCAATGCTTGTGAAACCTGACCATCCTTTGTTCGAATTCTCACAGCGTGGAGGCGTGCGACATTGCCACCCGGAGCTTCCGCGGGATTATGCCATTCGCGCTCTGCTGTTGAACCGGATTGCGCATTAAGATAGGAACCAACAACATTTATTGAAAGACCATCCTCAATTATAGATCCGGCTTCCAACAGAATGCCCCTTTCGCACAAACGAGTGACTGCTGACATATTATGCGAAACGAAAAGTACCGTTCTGCCTTGTTTCCCAACGTCCTGCATCTTGTTCAGGCATTTTTTTTGAAAGGCCGCATCGCCTACCGCCAGC
>JAYEFH010000081.1:0-4175 GCA_034658555.1 Thermodesulfobacteriota bacterium
ACATTTTCCACCTGAGGTGTTAAGAATCTATGTATATTTACCTGTGTTATGAGGTAATAATTGAAAAACAGGGAGCAAAAGGTTAAAATGATTTTAAGAGTTATAAGAAAAGGAGGATTAACCCATGAAGACCTTGAAAATGGAGTTCCCTGAAAAGGTCTTTGCAGCTATGCGCTTTGACCCGGATCAGTTTGCTAAAGAGATGAGGGTTGCGGCAGCGGCTGTTTGGTATGAACAGGGTAAAGTTTCCCAGGAACTGGCCGCAAGGATCGCCGGCTTGAGTCGAACGGATTTTCTACTGGCATTGGCACGCATGGGAAGGGATTCGTTCAAGGTGGATTTCGGGGACCTGGACAGGGAACTGGCTCGTGGATAAACCGGCTGTTATAAATGCATCACCACTCATTTTTCTTAGCCGGGGCCAACAAATGGAACTTCTACGTCATTTTGCCAGCCGTATTCTTGTGCCTGAGCCTGTGGCTAATGAGATACTTATGAAAGGCCCTGAAGACATCACTGCCAAGGCATTAGACAGTACTTCGTGGCTTGAAGTTGTTCCTGTTGTCCCTGTATCGGAGAAGATTCTGGAATGGGGATTGGGCCCTGGAGAATCTTCTGTTCTTACCTTTGCAAATGAACACCCAGGAATGGAAGCCATCATTGATGATCTTGCCGCCAGGAAATGTGCTGCCTTACACACCAGATGCGTGGATTAAGGAAGAGGCCACCAAAATTGGCTACGAGATCTCATTCACACGCCATTTTTATAAACCCGCGACCCTGCGAACACTGGAAGAAATCCGGGCCGATATCGTTGCAGTGGAAAAAGAGGCGGAAGGACTGCTGGACGGTCTTCTGAAGACAAAGGAGGGGAGCGGATCATGACCACGACTCCTGAACAGATCGATGTCCGGCCCGTCCCGAAAGTTTGTCAGTTATCTGTCCTTCCGGGCCTGATTTTTTATTTAAGAGATAACCCCATTACGACACCGCGAAATACCATAAATCAAATAAAAACAGCATGTTGTTTATTTAAGTGTTTGCCCTTTGGAGCCTCTTTTTTCGGGAAGGGAGGGGGCAATGATTGATGGGCTGAAACCTTATACGGAATATAAGGAGTCGGGTCAGACGTGGTTAGGTGATGTACCCAGTCATTGGTATATTTTGCCGAATCGAGCGATCTTTGAAGAAGTGAAAGAGCGAGGGCACTCCGACGAAGAAATGCTTTCCGTAACTATTAAACGAGGCGTCATCCGCCAAAAAGCGCTGCTGGCTGACTCATCTAAGAAAGATGGTTCCAACCAGAACAAGCTGGCTTATAAGCTCGTTTGCCCGAATGATATCGCTTATAACAAAATGAGGGCATGGCAGGGAGCGGTCGGTGTTTCTAACTTTCGCGGCATCGTTAGTCCCGCCTACGTCATAATGCGTATACGGGAAAAAAACGACCCACGCTATTTCCATCATCTTTTCCGAACCCCACATTTTGCAAAGGAAGCAGAGCGTTGGTCTTACGGCATTACGTCGGATATGTGGAGTCTCCGCCCGGAGCACTTCAAGATGATATACATGCCGCTACCGTCAACGGATGAGCAAGCCGCTATCGTGAAATTCCTCGACCACGCGACTCGCAGGCTGAACCGAGCCATCCGGGCGAAACAGAAGGTGATAGCACTGCTGAACGAGCAGAGACAGGGCATCATCCACCGCACCGTCACCCGCGGTCTCGACCCCGATGTGCCCCTCAAGCCCTCTGGTATTCCTTGGCTTGGTGATATTCCAAAGCATTGGGGGGTGGTTGCCCTCGGAAGGATAAGCACTGCTCGATGCGACGGCCCTTTTGGTTCTGGACTAAAGTCACAGCACTACACTGATTATGGTATTAGGGTTATTCGACTTCAGAATATAGGAAGCGGTCATTTTAATGATCGCAATACTGCTTACATTTCACGTGCACATTACAATACGCTTGGTGACCATTCGGTAATCGCTGGCGACCTCTTGGTTGCCGGACTTGGAGAAGAACGAATACCTGCAGGCCGTGCCTGTATTGCACCTGATCGAATCGAACCCGCAATGGTTAAGGCAGACTGTTTTCGTTTTCGCCTACGAAAAGATCTTGTTTTACCGGAATTTATCGCTCACGATCTTTCAGCAACAGCAAAAGCAGCTACTGCTTGTTTGTCCAGGGGAGCTACTCGTCTGCGAATTAACCTAAGTTCTATGTCTTCTCGGGCAATTGCGTTTCCAAAGTTACAGGAGCAGAAGCAAATTCTTTCTAATGTTTACAGAGATATTAGGGAAGCTGAGGTTGCGATTTCCCATAGAGAGCGTGAGATCACTTTATTGAGAGAATTCCGCACCCGACTGATCGCCGATGTTGTCACCGGCAAACTGGACGTGCGGGAGGCGGCTCGCAGGATTTCTGATGAAACGGAAGCAGTTGATTTTGCAGTCGAAAACGGAAATTTTTTAACGGATACGATGACTTCGATTCGCCATGCTTGACAAAGAGGAAAGAATTGGATGAAATTGACTCCAATATATTGGAATATGTAACAGGAGCAAATCAATGACACAGATTATTCAAGAATGCACCAAATTGAGGCGGATTGCGCTCTGCAATCTGCTCTCGTTCGGCCCGAGTATGGATCCGCTGGTTTTGGAGAACCTGAATATTCTGATCGGACCCAATGGCGCGGGCAAATCCAATCTTATTGAAGCCGTTGCCCTGATGCGGGCCGCTCCGGGAGACATTCGCAGCATTGTGCGGCGCGGCGGCGGGGCCGGTGAATGGATATGGAAGGGCGGGAAAGGGGTTGCGGCTTCCATCGATTTTGTCTTCGAAAACCCCCAAGGCAGCCAACCCCTC
Source organism: Thermodesulfobacteriota bacterium (assembly GCA_034658555.1). Taxonomy (GTDB): domain Bacteria; phylum Desulfobacterota; class Dissulfuribacteria; order Dissulfuribacterales; family UBA3076; genus UBA3076. The sequence goes on from JAYEFH010000081.1 coordinate 2,873, forward strand.
CGGCATGCCTTGTCGTTTCGAGAGGATGCACAGGGGTTCCGGCTTGAAGACGAGTGTATCGAAAACGAAACGGCTTATGAAGGCGAGACCGGACCTTATTTCTACTATCGCTTTAATGAAGGGCATCCGATGGTCAACACCATCAAGGAGAAAGAGCGATTTCTGGCGCATGAAACTGTCGATGCGGAGCGTTCGATTCTGGCCCAGCGACGCGACCCGGAGTTGTACCCGGAACTCAGCTACCTGGCAGAAATATACGAAAAGGTTCGTATCTACCGGGAATGGGCCTTCGGGCGCAATGCCGTATTCCGCGAACCCCAGAAAGCGGATATGCGCAATGATCGGTTGGAGGAAGATTTCTCGAACCTTGGGCTATTTTTGAATCGTCTCAGGCGAACACCGAAGGCCAAAGCGGCCATTCTCGAAAGCCTATGCGATCTATACGACGGGGTAACCGACTTCGACGTCAGTATCGAAGGCGGCACGGTGCAGGTGTTCTTCACTGAAGGAGATTTCGTGATACCGGCCACACGCTTGTCAGACGGTACGCTGAGGTATCTCTGCCTTCTCGCGATCCTTGTCGACCCGTCCCCCCCACCGCTGATCTGCATTGAGGAACCGGAACTGGGGCTTCACCCGGACATTCTGCCCAAGCTGGCCGACCTTATGGTCGCCGCCGCAGAGCGCACTCAGCTCATAGTCACAACGCATTCGGATATTCTGGTAGATGCCATGACCGAACGTCCCGAAACCGTTGTCGTGTGCGAGAAACACAAAGGCATGACCCAGTTGCGGCGGCTCTGTGAAACGGAGCTTGCGGTGTGGCTTGATAAATATCGCCTGGGTCAATTGTGGACAAAGGGACAGATCGGAGGGACACGCTGGTGAAGAAGGTTATCTATCTGGAAGGCGGTGGGGACTCTAAGGAGCTGCACACCCGTTGCCGTGAGGGGTTTCGAAAATTGTTGGAAAAATGCGGATATGAAGGAAACATGCCGCGATTGGTCGCCTGTGGTGGAAGGGGAGCCGCTTTTGCGGATTTCCGGTCGGCCCACGGAAGTCGAGCACCGGAAGATTTTATCGTCATGATGATCGACAGCGAGGAACCCTTAAATGATACGGAAGCCACTTGGAATCATTTGATAAACCGAGATGGCTGGGAAAAACCACCGGACACGGTAGATGAACAGGTGCTCTTCATGACCACCTGCATGGAGACATGGATCGTCACAGACCGTGACGGCCTGAGAAATCACTATGGCAGTCGATTGCAAGTTTCGGCACTACCTCCGTTGGCCATCCT
>JAYEFH010000082.1:0-4122 GCA_034658555.1 Thermodesulfobacteriota bacterium
CAAGAGTTCAATGCGGTCAAGTTCCTTGAGCCGCTCCTGCAGTTTAAAGAGGAGCGCAAGCTTGACGCCGGCCTCCTCGTCCAGCGGCATATTGCCGCGGAATGTAATCCGGGGGCCTTTCAGGAACCGGTGCAACTCTAAAGGGACCCCGGCTCTGTCCTGAACCCGGGTGATAACGGCCCGAATAATCGGCAGGCAACGTAGCTGGACCGGGCCGTATAACAAGCCGCGTTCCTTGAGAACGCTACGCGGGGCTTTCATGTTGGCGGTGTCGTTACGTTCATCAGGCAGGAGCCGCTGCTTGACAATCATGACCGGCATCGGCTTGTCCGTATGTTCTGTTATCCGCAATACCCACAGGGCCTGACTGAGTTCTTTTTGCACGTGTACGACATAGTGTGTTTCCAGATCAACAGCGGCCTTGCCCGGACCGGCTTTCATGTGAGTACGTCTTTTTGCCATAGATTGTCCTTACCTGTTATTCTTGAGTTCCCGTACAAAGGCACAGTCGTCCAGCGGATCATCAATGTCCAGATACGCCTCTGTATCATCTCCGCTTTCGGTTAGGTCGGCAATGACCTCAAAAAGCTCGGCCAGGTCCTTCATCGATTCCGGTGGTATGTCGGAAAGTCTGAGGAGGAGTCTGCCGCCCCTTGGCAATACAAGGTCGGTGAAGTCCATGTTGTTGATAAAGGACTTGCCGCCGCGGTTGTACAGGGGACTGATCCGTCGCAGCAAGGGCATAATAACACGGGCCCCGGCCCTGCCGTTAAGACTGAAGGTCTTGCTGGGCTGATCAATCCACCCTTTCTTTGAGGCCTTGGCAGGTGTAATGATGACGTCGTCAGCTTCCGGGGTAAAAAATACGGCCTTGGTGCCGGAAAGAAGCTGGTCAGGCATGTCATCTTGGCTGGCCTTCCCCTTAAACGCCATGGCCTTTTCGCCTTTCACAAGATCAGAAACCGCCTCATTAATGGCTTTATGGGGTGTGTCCCCATGCTTGCTCGCAACGGCTTCTATAATCTCCGTAACAGAGGCCACCTGCCTGTCGCTGAGGGCTTGGCGAACATAGTCTTTTACCTTGGCGCGGTCAGGACCGGCCTCAGGCGTCCAACCACGCTGGCGGGCGCCGTTCGGGTTGATCAGGGAATAGTCCCTGCTCAGGTCGAGATTTAAGGGCAGATCTCCTGTCTCCTTACTGTAAAATTCGTCAGGCTCGATGTTCTCATCCGAGCCCATTTGAAACAAGCACCAGACTCCACGCTGCACACCGGAGCGGATAAGCTGATCAAACACGTCTGGGGTGTCCAGTATGGGCCAGGAACGGATACGGCAGAAGTTCTGCCGCAGTCCGGCAAGCGTGACAGTGTCATTTTTGCCAAAGAAAAGGTTGGCCAGGCTTTTGAGGTGGCCTTGGGTATCATGCTCTGCCGTAACCAGTTCGCCATCTTCCAGAAGGACCTTGCGGATTTGCTCAAAGATGGCCATGCCGCTCTCGCCGCCGCCGGTGCGGATCTCCTTGCGGACAATCTGACCTGTGGTCGAGGGAAACCAGAGCGACTTGTAGCTCTGGGTGACCGCGGTCTCCAGCGCCTTTTCCCGCTCACTGAAACGCTGGTGGAAATTGTCCTCCTCCAGTTTATGCGGGTTGATGCCATATGCGTCGGGCTTCCTGTTCAGTTTCTGCATGGCGAGCACTGAGCGGCCAAGCTCGCGGAGCCGGCTCCGCGCCTGCTCAGATAGGTTTGCCTTTTCGTTAAACAAAGGCATGCCGCCGATTTCATGCCTGGCAGCAACCGTATCCGGAATAAGGAGAAAAACCAGGTTCTGTTCGATCCTAGGGGTGTTTGGCCCTACCGTGGTAACACATTCCGTGACATCGAGACGCCCTGCATTGAGAGAAATCAGCGCCAGCGTGGGCTTGCCCTTTTTGTCCGGAATGTGCTCCGGCGCGGCAACATCGTGGACCACGTTGAATGTGCGGATGTCCTGGCTGACCACTTTGCGGGCTGTGACATCAAGGACCTGATCAATATCATAGAGAGAGTGGGAACGGCGAATTCTCGCCAGGGCGATATTCACCGAAGGGTCAAGACTGGCATAAAACCGGCCCTGGTTAAAACGCAGGTAAAAGGCACTATTTTTAATCTCCCTGAGGGCCTCGCCAACCTGCGAAGGAGTCAGGCCTGGGAAAGAGACATCAAACAGGGCATCCTGTTGGGTAAGACCAAATAGGTTGGAGCCCATCCCCTGATCCCGTCCGACAAGGCTGTGGAGAAAGATGGTCTTCCAGGTATATTCATACATAGGCCAGCCGTCAGGGTGAGGGTTACGCAGATCTGCCAGTTCCGCGTTGCTTTTACCGCCTTCGATGCTCTCGGTGTCCACGCCGCCGATGTCTGCATTGAGTACAGGCAACAGTTCACCGCTGCCTGTGCGGTTGGTCAACTCGCTGACTGTACGGGCATCCCGTAGATCGAGGTGGCAGGCATGGATCATTGGAATGTCTGCCTGCCGTTTCCAGATGGCTCTCACGGCCAGTGCCAGCACGCGGAGGACGCCACGGGTCCCCTGAAAATCTTCGGAGGCGGCAAGCTTGTTGTTGAGGAAATCGATCAAGGTAGGATGAAAGGGATAGTGAGCGGCCATTCGTTCCTTGTATTCATCCCTGGTGGCCTGGCCGGGAAGCATGGAGGCGCTCTTGGCGTATAGCTCGGCGTATTCCTGCGCAGTCTGCCGGGCAGCCGTTGAGTCGATCCGCGTGAACAGCCGCTTGCCAAGCACCCTGGAGATCTCGGCAGCCTGAACCGGCACCATCGCTGTGGCATCCCTGGCAACCACGCTGGAGACCCCCCTGATGGCCTGTTGGCCTATGCCTAGAGCGGCATCCTTGCTCATCTCACTGCCGGTAACGGATGACAGGAGAGATGTCAGCCGGTCTGTCTGGTTGGCAAAGGCGTCGGCAGTGCCGGCCAGGGTCAGGACGATGGAGATGCCGGGATTAGTGCGGGCATAACCATGGAGTGCCATCATGAAGGCAGCTAGCTGGTCGGCACCGTCCCCCCGTGCTGCACTCAGGCGGGCAGCATACTGGGCCAGTTCGTCGAGCATGATTAAGACCTTCCTGCCCTTCAGCACTGTATCGAAATATATCCTGCCGGGTGCGGCATGGGATGTTACTTCCGCCTCAACCTGTTTGTAAAGCTCCTTGCCGCCAATCTGATAGGCAATTTCGCCCCACAGTGTATATGGGACCAGGGCTGCTCCTTGGGGCCTGTGCACCGGGATCTCATCACCTGCCACACCGACAACAGTCACCTCACCCGGCGCCGGCAGCAAACTGCCGTCAATGATCCCGGCTGTTACGCCGGCGAGATCCACACCTTTGAAAGCAATATGGGTACAAGAAATGAGGGTGTGGGTCTTGCCGCCGCCAAAAACTGTTTCAAGCCGGTGAATGGCCGGAACAGAATTGTCGCCGGCGAGCCGGTCGAAGACCTCGGCGAGGACCATTTTCAGTCCATCAGTGGGGTAGGTTGCCTCGCTGAAAAATTGGGAAGCGTCGGTATATATCGCATGCACGCCCGCCGACCCTTCCCGGTAATGGAGCATAACCTCGCTGAGTGATGCCGTGAATATCTCCGGATTAAAAGATCCGGTGATAATATCCTGCCGTGGTTCACAACCTGATAATATGCTCACGCCTAGTCCTCCATTTACTCGACTTGGGTCTTGTGACCGAGAATGATACGAACATACCAATATTTATCAAAATTTATATCTATCAGTAATTGCAATAATGCTCAACAAACCCGTGACAACTTTAGCCAAGACACTTATCCATGCAAGGATAATCGTTCACACGCCCACGGCTTGTTGGTCGTTACCTGGGGCGTAAATTGCTACTATTATTTTACTTCGGATGCATTCGTGATAACAAGTATCATCTTTTTCGAATTCGCCGAATATTCACTTCAATATCTGTGTAATCTGTGTAACTCCACTTTGGCAGTTTTTAGAATGTTCAAGCTGCGTAACAGACCTGATCTAGCAAGACATCCAGAAAATCATCGTGAAAATAGCTAAACTCAGGGTTTTTTGATGAGTTCACGAAATACCTGG
>JAYEFH010000083.1:0-4055 GCA_034658555.1 Thermodesulfobacteriota bacterium
AGCAGCCGGAAAGACTGCAAATTTATGGGGTGTAAGTCCCATAGCCGTCAGGCTAAGAGGTCGGCAAGATTCCGTGTAATTAATATGTCTTAACATACCAAATAGTTATAAAGGATAGCAACAATTCTATTGATGTGGGTGTGCCCTTCTTTTTCTCCGGCAAATGATTTGTCTTACTAAAATCATAAAACTTCTTCATGAAGTGTGCTACTGATAATTTCCTTGTCAAAAATACTTCCCGTAATTTACCTATATTTGTTCGCAGCGAAGTCTTTGATGCTTTAAAAGAGCTTAAGGCTTTGCCTTCATTAATCCGAAGTTCCCCCCTCGGCCTAATAATATCAGGCACTTAATTATGTTGTAGTCATGTGACAGACATAATGATTTCAAATAGTTACGAGTCCTTGGGGGAACTTCCGATTAATAAACAATTGCTTCGCAATTCTCCACATAACTTTCCAACCCAATACAATGATGATTAGCTTAGAAATTATATAACACTCCAATCGATGCTTTTTACCCTTTTCACCTTCTCGATAGCAGATATGGATTTACATATCTTAAAAATTAGTTCAATTTGTCACCATAACCTGTATAGTTGCCATATATGGTGCATTGGTATTTGTTCTTCACTTGTATTGGTAATAAAAAGATTCAAAAAGGCACGAATTTTGTATTCTTTGCTTAAATTTTCGTTACCGTCTTTCTTCTTATTGTTCTGTACGGCGTTTCGCAGCCTTTTTGCAACTTCCTGTTCCGGCAATAAATATATAATTAACCGTACTTGAAATTTCTCTTTACAACCTAAATAAACTACTCTCTGAATACTGCAGAGATTATACTTCCTCATAAAGGCAGTTATTTTTACAAAATCTATCTTCTTATATTTTTCTCCTTCCTTTTCATAGATGTATACATTGTCAACTCAATTATTGCTTGCAATCTTCCTAATAATGTAGTAAATAATATTATTATAGATTATGAAGAAGTTGAGCCGACTGCTTCTTTGGATTGTCGGAAAAATTTCTAAGATCGGCGCCTCATCCTATAAAGGTCAACAGAAAAAAGATAACTCTGAACGGTGAACCCGTGAACGGTTACTATCGTATCAACAGGAGAAAGAGGGAATATGAATGACAAGTTAGGCATTTTAGTTAGTTCCGACAGACACATCGATCATCTGATCGGCATTACCAAGGCGGCGCATGGGGCGGGAAAGACAGTGAAAATTTTTCTCACTAACAAGGCCGTACTTTTGACTAAAAACGAGAGATTCACCGAATTGGAGGGAATTTGCCATATAAGCCTTTGCAGCTTGTGCTTTGAATCTTTCAAGGTTGATAGGCCCATACCAATTGTCAAGGACCAGGACTTCGGTACTCAGATGCGGAATGTCGAAATAATGAAAGATTGTGATCGTTGTATTGTTCTGTAGGAGAACCAAACCATGAATATTGAAAAAGTGGCTTTCATTATTAACGAAACCGAGAATTGCTGGCAGGCCCTGCGCAGCGCCTTTGGATGTATGGTGGAGAATCTTTGGTGCGGTGCTTTCTTCATTGACTCCAATATAGAATCACCCTCGAATTTATCAGAGGAGGAGTTCAAGGAACACCTGGAGAGTTTTGTGGTGGACTTTGAGGCAGAGATCTACACTAACGTCAAGGCCGATGCCGATAAATATGAGCACGTTAAATACCTTTCACTGGAAGACATGATTCCCAAAATCAAGGCGTACCAGCTAGTGGTGCCTTTTTAGGAAAATGAGAAAATGAAACAGTTACATATTTTTAAAAGCAGGCCTGAAAATTATACTGAGTTCCTTGCTGAAAAATTGGCTGAAGACCACAAGATGACCCGGTTTAACCTTTATGAAAATACGGATTACGACAAGTTGGTGAAACTTATCTTTGACAACGATGAGGTGATAAGCTGGTGGTGAATGGTTTGGAGCTGTGCCATTAGCCGTTAGCTATTAGCTGTTGGGTGTTATTTCTAATTAACGTAATGCCCTGATTTTTCAAAGCTAAACGCTAATCGCTAACCGCTAATCGCTTTCTTCATCTACAGGTTCATGTTGGCTTAAAATGTAAAGACCATGCACAAGAAAAGGCAGGGTATAGTTAGGGATCTCTTCAAAGCGGATACAGCCGATATCATCATCCTCCGGAATTTCAGACAGAGGAATGAGCCCCATAGGAATGGGGAAGTCCAAGGGCCGTGAATTGATTGCGGACAGTCTGGAGACATACCGTTCCTTCATGCAGTCAATTATCATATCTCTTTCCTCAAGGGTGAATGATTCCAAAAGGACCTTGCGACTGCTCATGGGATCAGCAGGTGCATTTCTGTCTATCGGGTCTCCCAGAAGTTTCGACCAGTTGTAGGATTTGGCTTCCTTTTCATCCCACTCCGGCCGGAAAAGATGGACCTCTACATCTTTATGTCCTTTGAGATTCCTTATGATTAAAGAGATCATATATCCCTCTTTTACCAACATTTCATTCTGGGAAGTGATGATATTAAGTTTCATTTTTTCTCCTGTGATTTTTTATGCTATTTCTTTTCTTCCTCTTCTTTTTGCATGAAGAGTTTGGCTTCTTCAGCAAGTTTTTTCAGCCTGTCATTTACTTTTGCAAATACTGAATCTTTCGGATAGTGTCCGTTAGGTCCGAGTGTCCCGGCAGGTTGGCCTGTCAATATCTCTATGCCTTCTTCCACATTGGATATGGCCCAGATCTGGAATTTGCCCTGCTTTACCGCCTCTATCACTTTTGGCTTGAGCATCAGGTCCTTGACGTTGGTCTCCGGGATTATTACTCCTTGCTCTCCGGTCAAGTTTCTCGCCTCGCAGGTGTCAAAGAAACCCTCGATTTTTCTGGTGACACCCCCTATCGGCAGAATTTCTCCTTTCTGGCTGACAGCACCGGTTACGGCAATTCCCTGGTCAATCGGCACATCAGAGAGCGCAGACAACAGGGCGAACAGCTCCGCACCGGAGGCCGAGTCTCCCTCGACCATGCCGTAGCTCTGCTCAAAGCATATGGAGGCGGTGAGGCTCAATGGGCAGTCTGCCGCAAAGTGGGCCTTTAGATACCCGGCCAGTATCATCACGCCTTTTGTGTGAATGCTGCCGCTGAGATCAGCCTCCCTTTCCAGGTTTACAACCCCTTCTTTGCCGAGAGCTATATTCACCGTGATCCTGGATGGTTTGCCGAACACATAATCACCAAGGTCATAGATGGACAGCCCATTTACCTGGCCAACGGCCTTACCGGTTGTTGCCACCTTAAGGATATCTTTTTTGAGCATTTCATGCAGATGGTCCTCATACAGGCTGCACCTATATGCCTTTTCATCCATTGCCTTCTGGATATGTTTGCCCTCGACAAGTTCACTGTTTTCAGATTTTGCCCAGAAATCCGCCTCTCGCAACAGGTCTGCAAGATCCGATATTTTTAGACTGAGTTTTTCCTGGGACCCTGCCAGCTCAGAGCTGAACTCTATGAGACTTGCAACTCCGCTCATGTGCATGTCCCTGAGATTTTCCCGCTCTACAAGGGCCTTGGTTGAGCGCATGAATTGCCCCAGCCTCTCTTCGTTCCTGTCAACACGGATGTCAAGGTGGGCCTTGACTTTGAAAAGTTCTTTGAAGTCTTCATCATAGTTATAAAGGAGTTGATAGATGAACGGATTTCCCATAAGTACTATCTTTATATGCAAAGGGATTGGTTCGGGTTTCAAAGCCTTGGTTGTGAATAATCCGAACTGTTCTCCAGGGTCTTCTATCTCAATTTTTCTATTTCTTAATGCCCTTTTCAGGGCTTCATATGAAAAAGGCCGTTTTAAGAGATCAATGGCCTTTATGAGCAGATAACCGCCGTTTGCACGGTGCATCGCGCCTGACTTGATCATGGTAAAATCCGTAAAAAGGGCACCGAACTGGGCCTTTCGCTCAACGACACCAAACAGGTTTGGATAGCTCGGGTTGCTTTCTATAATAACAGGGGCCCCCTTGGTCTCTGAATTGTCAACCAGTATGTTTACTTCGTACC
>JAYEFH010000084.1:0-4046 GCA_034658555.1 Thermodesulfobacteriota bacterium
AGCTGTATCGAATCTTTAAACTCACCGGATTCATTTGTCTAAAAAGGCGGATTGCCTGTCTTGACAATTTTGAATTCGCACGCATTATATAAGCCGAATACGCAAAGTTTTTTGTAAGCGTTTACAGGGCACCGCATCTGCTTTGTTGCCTGCCTGCCGGCAGGCAGGTCGGGCACTTGAAGTACAGGAAGTACGTCTGCGTATCCGTACGCCTCGCATCTGCAGCACCCTGTAAATGCTTACAGTACGATGGATTGCGGTAAAAACGGGCGTTGTAATCCCGTGAACGGTCACAATTTTTTAACAGCGACGATGGTCGCTTTTTTTTAGATGACAGATCTGTAAATTCGTTTTTCCTTAAAAACCGGAGGTATTTAGATAAATGACCACCAGGACCGAAACCCATGAATTCAAGACTGAAGTCAAGCAGTTGCTGAACCTGATCATCAACTCGCTATATTCAAACAAGGAAATTTTCCTGCGGGAAATGATCTCCAATGCCTCGGATGCCATTGACAAGCTGCGTTTCAAAGCTCAGACCGAGGAAGGAATTCTGGGAAATGACACTGAATTCAGCATCCGGATCGAACCGGACAGGACAAAAAATACGCTGACAGTTGCGGACAACGGCATCGGCATGACCTACGACGAGGTGCTGGAAAATATCGGCACCATTGCCAAAAGCGGCACAGGGGCCTTCCTCGAAGCCATGGCGCAAATCAATAAAAACGACACACTTACCCCGGAGCTGATAGGCCAGTTCGGCGTCGGTTTTTACAGCTCCTTTATCGTGGCCGAAAAGGTGACGCTGCTGACCCGTGCTGCGGGCGCGGACAAGGCAGTGCGCTGGGAATCCCAAGGGGACGGGAAGTTTACCATTACCGAAGCTGAAAAAGACAGCCGTGGAACAATCATTACCCTGGAACTGAAAAAAAGGGAAGAAGGCGAACCGGACTTTACAAACGAGTGGACCATCCGCAGCATCATCAAGCAGCATTCCGATTTCGTGGCCTATCCTATCCTCATGGACGTGGAGAAGGACGAACCGATTCCTGATAAAGAACAACTCAAGGACAAGGACGACAAACCTATCGGGGAAACCACCCGCAAGGTTGTAAAAACCGAAACACTCAACTCCATGAAGGCGATCTGGTCCAGAAACAAAAAGGACATCGACGACAAAGAGTACGAGGAATTCTACCGGCACATCAGCCACGACTGGCAACCGCCGCTGGAAAAGCTGCACCTGAAGCTGGAGGGTACCACTGAATATTCAGCCCTGCTCTACATCCCTTCCCAGGCGCCGTTGGATCTTTTTTCCCAGGCATTCAAACACGGTGTCCAGCTCTACTGCAAACGCGTTTTCATTATGGACGACTGCAAGGAGCTGATGCCGGAATACTTACGTTTCATTAAGGGGGTGGTGGACGCCCCGGACCTAAACCTCAACGTAAGCAGGGAAATCCTGCAGCAGGATCGACTAGTACGCAACATCCGGCGGAATCTGGCCAAAAAGATCCTGGATCTGCTGAAAAATATGGACTCTGAGAAATACGAAAAATTCTGGAAGGATTTCGGCGCCGTCCTCAAGGTCGGGGTGCACACGGATTTGGATAACAAAGACAAGATCGCCGACCTGCTACGCTACGAGACCACCAAATCCGACGGCAAGTGGCGGTCGCTTCAGGACTATGTTGCCGGTATGCAGCCGGACCAGAAAGAGATTTACTACATCACCGGCGAGAACCTGTCGGCGCTGACCCACAGCCCCCTGCTCGAACAGCTCAAATCAAAGGACTATGAAGTCCTGCTGATGACCGACCCGGTTGACGAATGGGTGACCCAGACCCTGACCGAATACGACGGCAAGCCGCTCAAGAGTGCGGAAAAGGGCGATTTGGACCTGGAAAAGGTGGACGAGGACAAAAAAGACCGGTACGAAACCCTGTTCAAGCACATCCGGGCGCAGTTGGAAGACACCATCAAGGAGGTGCGCCCGTCCACGCGCCTCACCGATTCGGTAGCCTGTCTGTCCGGCGACACCTATGACCTGAGCGGTTACATGGAAAAAATCCTCAAGGCCTCTGGTCAGAAGACACCTGAGAACAGGCGCGTGCTGGAGCTTAATATGGCCCATCCGGTGATGGAAAAGATCCATGCCATGTTCAAAAAGGACAAAAACGACGCGCAGCTCAACGACTATATCCACCTGCTGCTGGATCTTGCGGTCATCGGAGAAGGCGGCAAGGTGGATGATCCCTCCAGGTTCTCCAAACTGGTCGGAAATCTGATGGCTGAGGCCTGATCCCTTAAAAGCCGGAATGGAAGAAGCCGTACTGTTTCTCATAGCTCTTCTTATAGTTCAATATAAACTCTTCAATAGCTGCCTGTTCGGAAATGGGGGACGTTCGTTCCGAACGTTCTTTACTGGAAAGTAGAAGGGAATCATTCGTCCAGATCGTGCGCAGGGTTTGCTGATTAGGACCAAGTCTGCAAGAAATATTTCATGGTGATAGGAGTCTTAGACAAACGCTATGGCCAAGAAGAATTTTGGGCACGTTCGGAACGAACGTCCCCTTATATTTGAGATGCTCTCCAACAGGCTGAGTGTATCTGAGATAGTGATATTGATTAACCAAACTGTTGAACAGCTTTTCACAAGGAGTTTTTCATACCTGTTCAAGCCTGACAAGGACAATATTCTCAAGAGGGCATTTTAGTGGTGATTCGTCAATGACTATCCTGGGAGGTTTTTTCCGATTGGCAAGTGGGTTCGGAAGCGTTAATTTTCGTGGTGGTAATTTAATGAAGCCGTGAACGGTTACCTAAAAGCTAACCGCCGGATAGTAAGCTGATGCAATTAACCCGGTCACAAAAGGCTCAGATACAACGGCTTAAAAGTACGGATGGAGTAATACTGCTCAAGAGTTCCGGCGATTGGACGATTGATGCTCTTCGGGATGCCGCCGGGATGCTGGAACACTTTTCCAGGGCAAGCCGCAATGTATCCATCCAGTGGGATGTTTCTGGTGTCGGGCGTGTTGATTCGGCAGGTATGATGCTTTTTATCCATTATTACGATTTGCTGAAGTCCAACAACTGCTCCATTGAAGTCATCGGTGCCAAAGATGAGCATGAAAAGATGTATCAGTTGCTGCGAGAGTATGCACCCGGACATCCTGTGGTCGGGCCTGCTCTTTCCTCCCGTTTCCTAAGGATTTTTAACGGAATAGGGGAAATCTCAGTGACGTTTGTGCTGGATATAGGCGCATTTCTCTCTTTTGTCGGCGAAAATTTTGTGATTTTTCTAACCTCTTTGCTCAATCCGTTTTCCATCCGGTTTGGCGCAATTGTGAAAAATATTGAAGATGCCGGCGTGCGCGCAATGCCCATCGTTGCCCTGACCAGTTTTTTAATCGGGATCGTGATCGCCTACCAGGGTGCCGTGCAGCTTGAGAAGTTCGGCGCCCATATTTTCATTGTGGACATGATCGGCATCTCGGTCACCAGGGAACTTGCCCCGCTGATCACTGCCATAGTTGTGGCCGGTCGTACCGGTTCCTCTTATACCGCACAACTTGGCGTGATGAAAATAACTGAAGAGATCAATGCCATGCGCACCATGGGGTTTGATCCCCACCGCTTTCTCGTGCTGCCGCGCATCATGGCCCTGATGATTGCCCTGCCGCTTATGATTTTTTTTGCCGATATAGTCGGTATTCTTGGCGGAATGTTTATCTCTCATGTCCATCTGCACCTCTCTTATGCCGAGTTTCTCCACCGGTTGCAGACTGCTCTTGAAATGAAACATGTATGGATTGGTATTGGTAAAGGTCCGTTTTTCGCCTGGCTTATCGCCGCCGTCGGCTGCTTTCGAGGCTTTCAGGTCTCTAAAAGTACGGAAAGCATAGGACGTTACACCACCATCAGTGTTGTTAACGCTATTTTCCTGGTGATTGCATGTGACGCACTCTTTTCAGTAATACTCACGGAGCTTGGCATTTGAGTGACACCGTTATCACAGTTTCAGATGTTGTGACCCGGTT
>JAYEFH010000085.1:0-3994 GCA_034658555.1 Thermodesulfobacteriota bacterium
GTTAAACTCAGCCATCCGGCCCAGAAGGGTCCTCATGGTTTCTTTATCCGGGCTTTTATTCATGCCGGCAAGTATCCCCAATTCAGAGGCATTAACCAACTTAAGGGCCTCAATAGATGGGATGCTGCTCAGGCACCATAATCAAAGTATTAGCGGAAGAGCATCAGCTATCGTCTTCTGCCCCTTAATGGCCTCCAGCGCCACCTTTATTTTGATCTGTTGGGTATGTCTTTTTCGTATTACTGACATCTGTTTTCTCCTTGATGGAGAGGTAAAAATTCTATCTTAACTGGTGGTCCAGATTTTGGGGAGTATTATAGATTTCTGTGCTGAATCCTTAGCATTAGTTCAAGGACTTCTATTACATAAATTTATATGCTATAACAAGCCTAATTCCATTGGAATGATTTAATTCCTGAACTTAGCGCCCTTCGGGCGGACTTCTCTGACAGGATCAACAGGATTTCTTAATATTTTTTATCCTGACAATCCTGTTGATCCTGTCAAAAAATGGAAATTCCATACTATGAACTTATTGCTCTTTCCTGAAAATCCTCACTCTGACGGGATTGCGGATTCGAACCGTGGAAGAATGAGATGGAGCGTGAAAAAACACTTGTGATTACAGACCGTCCCTCAATAGGCGGACCGCCCATGGTAAGAATCGACGGCGACAAAGTCCGTAAGTTCAGAGAATCCCTGGAACTTACCCAGCTCTATTTGGCTACCGCAGTTGGAGTAACCACAGACACTATTTCCCGGTGGGAAAATCGCAGGTATCCCACCATTAAGAAAGAAAATGCTCTCAATCTGGCCGAGGTACTTGAGGTGTCGCTTGAGGAAATACTTGAAGACCATGAAACAGAATCGCAAGAAGAGGGAATAAAGGAAGAGCAACAGGAAACTGACGAGCCTGACAAAAACCACCTACCTAAAATTTTTACAATTCGTCCGCTATTAGTCCTGACATTGGTCTGTGGGGTGATCATTTCCGGCGCTTTCTGGTGGTCTTTCTTTGGCCACAAAACAATAAATATTACCGCCCATAGATTCCTTCCGCCACATGCAGCCCCCGACCTGCCCTTTCCTGTAATAATAAGCGTAAAAACCGACCATGTTGGATATCTTTCCCTGATATTGAGGGAATCCGTGCCCCAAGAATGTACTCCAATTGAAGCCGACCCTGCCTTCACAGCCATTGACGAAAAAACAGGCGATCTTAAATGGATATACCAGACCGATATGCAAAAAATCACCTTCTGTTATGTGGCCGTTATTAACCCTGGAGCCGGGCTGGGAAAAGAGCTGCAATTTGAAGGAGCGGTCACTGTTAGAAAAGGCCGAAACACCACTACGCCAACCGATGGACCAAATACACTGCAATTAAGTCCCTTGCACTGGGCGGATGCCAATGGTGATAAAAAAATTGATGACGAAGAAATACTCACTGTTTACGACGAACTGGGTAAAATGAAGAATATAAATTTCGGCATAGAACAGATTGAAGATATCTGGTCTGGAAATGGATATCGCTGGGATGAAAAGACAAAGAAGTTTGTAGTAAGGACAGATGGGGGGGGCTGAAATAAATGTTAAATCCTAAAACATCCGGAAATCTCGCGGTCTTTGTGTGGGCCTTGTTGTTGACAATTTTCCCTATGCAGGTCTGCGCAGGGGATCTGGTCTCTGCTGAATATATTACCTCTGAGGGCCAAAAAATCGTTATGGAACTTGAGATACAGTCACCGGCCCCAAACACGGTCATAGTAATCCAGCACCTTCCCAAAGGCACAGATATCAAGCAATCCGATCCTCGTTTTGATAAGTACAATCCGAAATGTTGTGAAGCAAAATGGCTGCTGAGAAAAGTAAAACCAGGGACTCTCCGGATTTCAATGGAAATGACAGGGTCTGTTAAAGCCGGTGATGTAAGGGGCGAGATACGCTATAAGGATCCGTCAACCGGAAAGATGTCAAAAATTCACGTCAGTCCCTGATTCCGACTTCTTGCCATAGGCTCGCTGCAAAACAAGCACGCTTTCAGTGACCATCCAAATTTCCAGAACAAATACCACAAATCCGATGGAAAAAAGCAGCCAGTTAGACTTTAAGTAGAAGGTCCCCAGATTAATTATCATGGCCCAGCCGGTCATAATAAGCATGAATAACATGGGAAACATTGTGTAGCGAAGTGGGGTTTTGTTGTGGGCAAGATAAGCTGTAACCACCAGAAGTGCCAGACCGGCCAATAGCTGATTCACAGACCCGAACAGAGGCCAAAGCGTAAGGGCACCCTTGCCGCTTCCGTTGTAGAAGGCAAGAAGAAGAGCTGTTATCACTGCAATAAGAGTAGCCGGATGTCTTTTCCCAAGGGCCGGCACCCCGCATACATCACTCAGCTCGCTCACGATGTAACGTTGTAAACGGGTAGCTGTATCAAGGGTCGTAGCGGCAAATGAGACTACGAACACACCCATAACAGTTAATGTAATTTGGTGAGGGATACCGATTTTATCAATCATGTTGGCCGAGCCCACTACAAATGCATTGATCTTGGAGCCCAGACCTGCTGCAGCCCCCCAACTAGCATAGTGCTGAGAAAAGGCGGCCAGCCCTGTGAATGTCCGGCCATCCTTTGTCAGACCGAGGGCAAGTCCCGCACCGCAGGCAATAAGAACAAAAATGGCAAGCATTGCTTCCATGAGCATCCCGCCATAACCTATAGAGAGAGAGCTTGATTCGGCATCGCACTGTTTGGAAGAAGTTCCGGACGAAACAAGGGAGTGAAATCCCGAAATGGCTCCGCAGGCCATGATCACAAAGATCATAGGCCAGATAGGTGGCGCACCTTCGGGAGAAAAATTTGTTGGCGGTGCCACCATGACAGGATGGGCAAAAAGCACCCCCAGACCAAGCAGAGTAAAAGCAACAAAGAGCTGGTGGGAATTGATATAGTCCCTTGGCTGCAAAAGGACCTGTACAGGCAGTGTCGATGCAATATAGGCATATATCAACAAGAGGATCACCCAAAGTGCCAGAGGGTCCAGTCCGAAAAGAGCAGGCATTTTGATAGGAACATAGGCGCCGATTAACACTGTAATATACATCACAATGACAGCTACAATGCTCAACGGCAGGTGAGGGGCACCCTTTTTATAGACCATATGGCCCAGCCATAAGGCAATGGGAATTTCCAACCATACAGGGATTACTGCCTGGGGAAACATGTTAAACACAATGGCAATGACTACGCCGAAAATGGCCACTACGATCCAGAGTTCAAAAAAGATTATAATCAAAAACAGGATCCGGACCCGTTTATTGATGACATCAGATGCAATATCGCCGATAGACCTCCCATGATTGCGCAGTGAAACTACCATCGAACCAAAATCATGCACAGCACCCATGAAAATAGAGCCGAAAAATACCCATATCACAGCAGGAACCCAACCCCATATAATGGCGATTGCTGGCCCGACAATGGGACCTGTCCCGGCAATGGACGTAAAATGGTGGCCGAACAAGATGGATTTCTGAGTAGGGATGAAATCTATGTTATCCTGCAACTCCTTGCTCGGGCAAACCGCGTCCGGATTGAGTTTAAAAATTTTGCGGGCCAGAAATTTGCCATACGTATGATAGGCAATCAGGAAAAGCACTGCGATTCCAAAAGCCAAATATAATGAATTCATTGATTTACATTTTTTTTCAAGGTGTAGATTTCACGTACATTAACACATTCCGCAGGGGCAAACAAATCATAGCATAGCTCCACGCATACATTGTTTCTTGCTGGTAAGAAATATATGACAATCTTAATTGTGATTTTTTTGACGGCTATAATGGGAGTCCAAACCACAGTTGAATTTTTTCTTCATTGTCTTAGTGTGAATCTATGAGCATGAAAGCAAGATATATAGTCGGAATCGATCTCGGAACAACCAACTCTGCCGTGGGCTATGTGGATCTCCATGATGCGAGTCCAGGCTCC
>JAYEFH010000086.1:0-3991 GCA_034658555.1 Thermodesulfobacteriota bacterium
CCCCTCAAGAAATCCAGAGACTAAGGCTGCCGATGTTACACCGTCGACATCGTAATCACCGAACACGGCCACCTGTTCCCTCTGAGCTACTGCCTTGACCAGCCGGTCAACAGCCCTGTCCATGTCCATCATCTTCCAGGGATCGCTGAGGAATTTCAACGCGGGGCTGAGGTGTTGAGCAACGGCCTCCGGCGTACTTATTCCACGCTGATACAGAAATTTGGCAATAATGTCCGGGACCCCTGACTTGCCGGCAAGTTCCTCAATTGCCAACGTATTCAGGGAGGCAAAATCCCACGGCTGTTCGAGGATCACAGAATTCATGATCAGGAGCCTAATCATGCCCCGGGGGACTGTCAATTTGTTCTTTAGTTATCCATTTTGAATATCGAACCGCAGAACAAGGATCCGCAGAATTTCGAAGGTATTATTTCGACATTCGACATTTCTTGTTCGGTATTCTGCGGTTCAAAAAAATAAAAAAGGTAACCCTGAACCCGTGAACAGTTACAATGATTTAAACTTAGAGGTTCCCCGGATCAAACGGACTATTTTAGCGGGTGTCCTGTAGCAAAGGGCCTATAGAGGGGATCACCTATCAGTATCATTTGCCAGGAGAGCACCGGGCAACTTAGAAAATACGCCTCAACTAAGGTGAGATGTTTACTAAAGAGAAAACGAAAAAAGGTCTCAGGTAGTGGAAATGTCTGGAGATAGGGCTCTGCAACAGGACCTATCGTTGCAGCCACCCCATCTTTCAAAAGCATTTTGCACCAGCCCTTTCCATGTCCCCGTAAAGTCAGGCACTCGCCGCTGGCTATATGATACGCCACAGCGCCACGCACCCAGGTAAATGCATCCACATAATGCATCAGGCTGTACCAACCACAGTACAGGACCGCCTGAGGACATGAGCCCTTTGGGAAGAGCTCTGACTTCGTATCGATAACCACATCCAGACATCCCTGTGATCTGACAAACCTTGCGGCTCTGCGCAACGACCAATCACAATACTCGTATGCCGAAAGATCCTGTAAGGGCAGTTTCGGATAACGGCAATCAAAATATGCAACACCATAAAGGCCGTTGCTTTCCGCATATAACGTGTCATCAATCATGCGACGGACTGTCATAGGATCGGGACCATCAAGGCGGGCGACCATCATAACGTCGTAGGGCTGATAGTCTTTTTTCCCGGAATGATAACCCACATAAAGGGGATTAATGATCCACCCGGATCGGGGGACTGCTTTTTTAAAGACCAGAGTGAGCTCGGAATCCACGGCTGCAAGCTCGTCACTGGGCGAGATCATTTGAAAACTTTCATTCCATTGCCGTTGCGGTCTCTTGTGTTTCTGTCTCTGGAAGACCCTGGCGGCCTTTTCGGCCAACAGATTTTCCAATGCGGCGTGCTTTCTCTTTATTGCAGGATACCCCAGACACTCAGCCACGTTCTTAGGTGACGCCTGTACACATAAGGGAATTTCGTAAGTAAGGAGTATGCAACGAATGTCAAGAGATTTTTCGTTAGATTGAATAAATTCCCTGATCGGTTGCGCAAGTCCCTTTTCATATACTTCTCTTGAACAGGCATCCCCTGTCGGGAGAGAGACCATAAGCAAATTGGATCGTGGAATATTGCGTCTTTTCATATAATAGTCGGCAAGATCAGAGCCACTGCCACTTTCCTTGTTGGCTACAACCAGGATCTCATCCGGCCGGAGGCCGAGCGCAACATGGGGAGTCAGAGATACAAAACCAAGCAAGAAAGCAACATAAAAGGCAATCCTGGCACTGAGGTAATTCAATGTAATTGACATGATTATCTGCACTATCCGTGATTAGTGTTTGGCCGAAAACCTCTGTCTTTTCGATTAAATACGAAATTCGAAACACAAGATTCAAAACAATGACAAAAGCATCGAATTCCCGGCATCCTTTATCAAGACACAAAGGTAGCTTACACTTTTTCGATTTAGCCGCAAAGGATCTAAATTTTTTCGTAAGCGTTCACGGATTCAAAGGCTAGGGTTACGTTAATCCTAAACCATATCATCATTATTCATTTTTATTAATTAACCCGATACGGAGCTTGTAAGGTAACTTATTTCAACGTCGTCGTTGAAGGGAAAAGTGTTCCGCAAAAAGACAGGGGTTCAATCAAAAATCGACTGTGACCGATCAAAAAAACAGGAGCAAATCACAACCAAACGTCGCTGCAAAGCCGTTGATTTTTAAAAACCTTTAAAGGAGGAAAAAATGATAATCACAAACATCGAGACAGTTCCAGGCAAAACTATTGTTGAACATTTCGGCCTGGTGTCCGGCAGCACGATCCGGGCAAAGCATATCGGCAGAGATATCATGGCAAGCTTGAAAAATCTGGTGGGTGGAGAGCTTAAGGGCTATACCCAGCTTTTGCAGGAATCCCGCAATCAAGCAATTGACCGGATGATTGAGCATGCACGCCAAATGGGTGCCAATGCCATTGTTAATGTCAGATTTTCCACTTCCTCAGTCGCACAGGGCGCTGCAGAACTCTATGTCTATGGCACGGCTGTCCGGGTCCAATAAAAGGAGACTTGCCCATGTATGATCTGTTAATTTTCCTGGCACTGATTGCGGTGGGTTACTCGGTCGGCACACTGTTGGAAAAAAGGCATTACCACTCTATCCATAAGCGTGAAAAAGCCTTTTTTTATCTGCCTGCTGTTACCATTAAATCCGTCGATTACCCCGAGGAGAAGATTAGGTCGGCTGAATTAGTATATGGCAGTGTGGTGATTTCCATTGATTGTTTCAAAAAGATCCTCGCAGGCCTTCGCAATATTTTCGGCGGCACGATCAAGTCCTATGAAAGCCTGATTGACAGAGCACGTCGGGAAGCGCTGCTGCGGATGAAGGAAATGGCCGGGGATGCGACAGTGATAGTTAATGTCCGCATCGAAACATCCACGATCGCTAGAAAAGCTAACAAAAAAGGAGTAGGGTGTCTTGAAGCCATTGCATACGGAACTGCCCTGACACTTGAGAAATAGATGCGGTATACGCCCCGGCATCCCAAGTCAAATGTTAATGTGACACCCACTTCACATATTCGGGAATTTTTTGTGCTTGCCGGGGGATTGCTGAGCTTAATAGTTGTTATTTATCTCGTGCTGGGGCTGACGGTGGATTTAATAGTGCCGCATATCTCCATCGACCTTGAAAACAAAATGGGAGTTCATTTTTTTCAGTCAATGGGTGGCAAAGATGTGGATTCACAAAGGGGATATTATGTCCAATCCCTGATTGATGATTTGCGGGAGCGGTGCGCTAAATTGCCTTACAGGTTTAAAATCCATGTCCGCAAAGCCTCCACAGTCAATGCTATGGCCCTGCCAGGGGGGCATGTTATAGTATTTACAGGATTACTGGATAAAATGAGTTCTGAAAACGAATTGGCCTTTGTCCTGGCCCATGAGATGGGGCACTATGCCCACAGGGATCATCTCCGGGCTGGAGGTCGGGCTGTTGTATTAATGACGTTTTCCGCCTTATTATTCGGCGCGGACAGCAGCGTCAGCAAGATACTGAGCCATACCCTGAACATAACGGAGTTAAGTTTCTCCCGGAAACAGGAAACCATGGCGGATGAGTTTGCACTTGAAACAATAAACTGTGCCTATGGTCATGTCGGCGGTGCAACTGATTTTTTCGAAAAGATTCCCAAGGAACAAGACACTGGCAAAATCGGCCATTACTTTGCCTCACATCCGGAAACCCGTTCCCGGATATCTCACCTTAACAACATAATACGGTCCAGAGGATTTAATTTGGCAAAAAGGAAACCGCTGCCTAAAGCCATATGGAACTTTATCCCATGAACGCTAAGGAACGTACAATAAATAACTTGAACAAATTAATGTCTTTTTTGCCGTCTTCTTCGTTGCTCGTCGATCACATAACCCGTTATGCTCGCTCCTCGCGCCTTGAATACAACAAAAAATCC
>JAYEFH010000087.1:0-3988 GCA_034658555.1 Thermodesulfobacteriota bacterium
TTTCGTTTTATCTATGCGGCCTTTTTACAAGAGGCCGCGGAAATTCTGGGAGATAAGCGACTACTCAATATTTCCAGGAAGATGACGGAAATTGGCGATCGGTGGCGCGAATTTGCATTATTTGGCGTGCGTAACTGCAAAGGACGGACGTTAGAAGGAAACACATATCCTGCCATGGCTGACATCTTGCGTGACTGCGCCAATCAGGAAGATGAGCTGTTCAGGGATTTGATGGCCCTTGTCAGCAGATCTTCGTCCGGGAGCGTCGTAAAGCATGACGGAACAAACTGAGTTCGGCCGGGAGCTTGTTGCTGAAAAGGCCCTTGTTGCCCGGGAAGTGGTAAAAGTCTATAAAGGGTCATCCAGTCCCGCGCTTAATGGTCTTAATATTTCCCTAAACCAAGGAGAAATCTTTGGGCTTTTGGGCCCCAACGGAGCCGGAAAGACCACGGCCATCTCCATTATGAGTACTTTGCTACGGCCTACCAGGGGTAGCATAACTATTTATGGGATTGATATCGTCAGATATCCGAATGAAGCAAGGAAGTTTCTGAGTCTTGTACCACAAGAAATTGCCCTTTATCCTAATCTGACTGCTCGGGAAAACCTGCGGTATTTCGGCTGGCTGTATGGCTTGCGTGGTCAACAACTTAAAAACAGGATTTGGGAAAGCCTTGATCTGGTCGGGTTAAAAGAAAGGGGTGACGAGCGGGTTTTCACTTTTTCCGGGGGGATGAAGCGGCGTGCCAATCTGGCCGCAGGCATCTTGAGCAAACCCCGGCTCCTTTTTCTGGACGAGCCGACTGTCGGCATTGATGCCCAGTCACGGAATATGATCCTGGAAAAACTCGCATTGCTCAAGAATACCGGAACGTCCATGATCTATACGACCCATTACATGGAAGAAGCAGAACTTCTTTGCTCTTCTGTTGTCATCATTGACAATGGGCAGAGCATTGCCGAAGGCAATCCACAAGAACTGATCAACCGGACTCCTGGATGTTCCAGTCTGCAAGATCTGTTTTTCGCCCTGACTGGAAAAAGTATTAGGGATTGATGTGATGAAGGTTCAGGGGTTCAGAGGCAATGGACTAATGAATATCGAACATCGAACGTCCAACATCGAATGTTGAATTGGAAAAAAGGACTTTATCCATGCGTTTCGTATCTCATTAAAGGAACTTAGGGAGACCCAGAGATGGTTAAAACTCATTCAGCGTGTACCGTTGAATGTTCGGTATTGGATATTCGTTTTTTCATTCGACGTTGGACGTTCGATGTTTGATGTTCGACGTTCATCTTTTAACATGAACCTTTTAACCTGTTGACAGTCACTTTTATGTTTAAACTGTATGCGACTATTTTAAAGGAGCTTCTATTGCTCAGGCGAGATCGGGCCGGTCTGCTTGTGCTTTTTGTCATGCCTGCTGTGCTTGTACTTGTTGTCTCGCTGGTCCAGGAAAACGTCCTCAAGACAATTGGGGGAACCAGTACCCGCATTTTGTTCGTAGATAAGGACCGGAACTCCCTGGGGCAGACTATAGAAGACCAGTTACGTGAATCTGGTTCCTTAGAAATCATTAAGGAACTTGATGGGCAAAAAATTGATGAAAAATCGGCCAGGGAGGCAATTATTAATGGAGATTTCCAGTTCTGTGTTATCATTCCAGAGGGAATTACAGAAGCTGTCAGGGAACGAGCACGGCAGTTGGTGACGAGGTCACTTTCGACAGATGACATCCCGCTTAAGAATGATATAGATGTTCCGGACCTGGTTGTTTATTTCGATCCTACCGTGCGGGGAGGCTTTCGATCAGCAGTAGTCAGCTCTCTGAACATGGCGGTTCTTAGCATGGAAATCAGAGAAAAGGCCCGGATTTTCTCTGAACTCTTGCCGAAGCAAATGAACAAGATCATCCAGGAGGCGATGGGTCCGTATGGATCCGAAGAATTCATTAAAGATATCCCAAAGATGCGTCTTGACTGGAGCAGTCAACGTATAATGGGGATCAAAGAAAAACTGGCCTTCCATAAGGATTTTGAAAAAACACCCACCTCGGTACA
The DNA here is from genome assembly GCA_034658555.1 of Thermodesulfobacteriota bacterium. Lineage (GTDB taxonomy): Bacteria > Desulfobacterota > Dissulfuribacteria > Dissulfuribacterales > UBA3076 > UBA3076. The sequence continues at coordinate 2,065 of JAYEFH010000087.1, forward strand.
GCAAAACGTCCCGGCCTGGGCCCTCTTTGGCATATTTTTTATCGTCGTACCAATGGCCGGTTCCCTGATCAGGGAAAGACAGGATGGGACGCTGATGCGCCTGCTGACAATGCCGGTCTCTTATCTAACCTTACTTTCAGGCAAGGTAATCGCATATATATTGGTTTGCCTGGTCCAGTTTATGTTTATTCTTATTATCGGAAAGCTGGTCCTCCCTTTTTTGGGGACATCAATGCTGGAAATGGGCTCATCCCCAATAGCTGTTATTATGATTCTTCTCAGTTCAATTCTTGCCGCTACAGGTTATGGCATCATGCTTGGAACAATTGCCAGAACCTATGAGCAGGCCTCCATGTTCGGCGCCATATCTGTTGTGATCGCAGCGGCTTTGGGCGGTGTTATGGTACCTGTCTATGCCATGCCGAAAGTGATGCAGGAGATCAGCGCATTTTCTCCTCTGGCATGGGGACTCGATGCCTTTCTGGATATATTTGTGCGGCAAGGAGACATCAAGACCGTTTTTCCTGAAATGCTTCTACTGCTTTCATTCTTTGTTGGTACTATGCTAATATCGTGGTCTTATTCCTTTCGCCAAGGTCGAACTGGTGTATGAATAAGAGGATGGATTCATTGGTAACATTAGCGTTTATTCGCGTTTATTCGCGGTTGGTGGATTTTAAAGGAGAATATTGTTGGTAACTGAAGGACTGGAAAAAGAACTCGGTGATTTGATAGGTAAAATCTGCAATGTTTCCGTGCCCATACCCGATATTTTGCCCCCGGACGCTCCGCTGATCGGCCCTGATTCTCCTCTTGGCCTTGATTCTCTTGACGCTGTAGAAATCGTAGTAGCGGTTCAGAAGGAATATGGGGTGCGTATTGATGCCCAGGAAACAGGTCGCAAGGTTTTAGAGTCACTTAGGACTCTTGCGGATTTTATCAGGAAACAAAGAAAGGCCGAGCGATGAAACGGACCCCTGAGCCTGAATTGATGAACACTGAAAGACAGGCCAGGGCCTATGCAATGGCCGATTTCAATAATCCGAACTGGTTGTTTGTTGAACATTTCGAAAACAGTTTTTCTGAAAAGGAGATAATCGGTACAATCCTGGATTTGGGGTGTGGTCCTGCCGACATCACCTTGCGTTTTGCAAGGCTTTTTCCAAAATGTCATATACATGGTGTGGACGGCGCTGAAAGTATGTTGAAATACGGGCAAACGGCAGTGACAAATGCCGGCCTGACCAACCGCATCCGCCTTATTCATGGTTGTCTGCCTGATGTGCGACTTCCCCTTGCTAAATACGATGCCATTATCTCCAACAATCTCTTGCATCACCTTGCCTCCCCTATGGCTTTATGGGAGACCATCAAAACCTATAGCAAGAGGGGTGCACCGATTATGATAATGGATATTATTCGACCTGGAAGCAAAGAGGAGGCAGGTGCCATTGTTGAAAAATATATGGGCGATGAATCGGCTATCCTGAAAAGAGATTTCTTTAGCTCGCTGTTGGCTGCCTATAGAGTAGAAGAAGTGCAAGAACAGCTTAGGCAAGCCGACTTAGTCGGTTATCTGTCAATTAGAATGGTGAGTAGAATCCAAGTGGTGGTTAAGGGGATTATATCATAAACGTTCACTGGTCCAGGGTTCAAAGGTTCAGGGTTAACCGAAAATCTGAACCGTTGATTCGTGGGTTCTGGATGGAGCCTGCACCTCCCGGGCAAACCATTCCTCATAGCGTTAAATGATTTGGATCAGGAGATCGGCAAGACCTGAAAATCCCTTGCGTCAATCAGCCGTCTGTCAGCAGTAACCAGGGCAAGACCGTAAACCATGGCGGTGGCGGCAAGGAATCTGTCGGCAGGATCCTGATGAGCAAGGTCAACATACCGGCTCTGGATTGCCACTTCCATATTGATT
>JAYEFH010000088.1:0-3965 GCA_034658555.1 Thermodesulfobacteriota bacterium
CTTATTAATTATTTTTTTGTATTGCACCCGTAGATGATATATTATTCGGTTATGTTCTTCGCATAAGACTGTAACTTATTGAAACCATTGAAATGCATGGCTCCCCAAAAAGCGTTATAATTAGGAATTTTGTTTTCTCAATTTAGGCCATGGACAATTAACATATTAGGGATGGTTCCATGCGTTGTGATATATCCGAGATATTTGTGGAATGTGCCCCCAACCTATAGGGGCGGATTTGAAATTCGCCCCTACACCGGTTCAAGAGTATTACATCTCCGCACGTTGACTTTTTTCTCTCCGTCTTCTATGGATATGCGTTTATGGAACAGTATGTTGCGGAAGTCGATGAGACTGTAAGTTTTTTTCAGAGAGAGCTGCCCTGGACCCTGGATGTATGTCTGATGCTGGGCACGGGTCTGGGAGGTATAGCACGGGCGATGGATGTGGTCTGGAAAGCCGGCTATGGTGATATTCCCAACTTTCCGGTGTCCACTTCTCCTGACCACGCAGGGAAGCTCCTGATGGGTAAAATCGGGAACGCCAAAGTGGCCTTGTTTCAGGGACGATTTCACTTCTATGAAGGTTACAGTACAAGGGAGCTTACATTGCCCATTCGGGTAATGGCCGGCTTGGGAGCAAAGGTGCTGATCGGGTGTAATGCGGCAGGGGGCCTTAACCTGGCTTTTTCCTCAGGGGACCTGATGCTGATTACGGATCACATAAACCTGATCCCGGACAACCCGCTGAAGGGGCCCAACATAGACAGATGGGGGCCGAGATTCCCTGATCTTTCAAAGGCTTACTCCATCACCCTCAGAGAAAAAATTATTCAAGTAGCCGGGAACCTGGGCATGGCCTTGAGGGAAGGAATATTTGTGGCTGTTCCAGGCCCCAGCCTCGAGACCCCTGCAGAGACCGGATTTCTCAGGATGATTGGTGCGGATGCCGCGGCCATGTCCCTTGTGCCGGAGGTAATCGTTGCTGTCCATGCAGGAATGGAGGTGCTGGGGATCTCGGTTATTACCAATATAAATGATCCGGACAATTTCCAACCTATCCTTATAGAGGACGTGATAGCTCAGGCACATAAGTCGGAGCACAGTTTGGAGCGTCTTCTGGTAGCTTTTCTGGTAAGCGTTTACAGGGCACCGCATCTGCTTTGTTGTCCGGGCACTTGAAGTACAGGGATATGTGTATTCGTACCCGTACGCCTCGCATCTGCAGCACCCTGTAAACGCTCACAGTTCGGTTGTTAAGGAGCACTTCAAGTGGAATCAGTAGATTTTTTAATATGTGGTGAAATTCTTATATCTCATCCGAATGATTCTCCAATCTCAGGGGGAGCTGTTGCAGTAAAAGGCGATACTATTGTTGCAGCCGGTCCTTTGTCTGAACTTTCAAAAAGTTTTGTTGCGAATAAAACCATTAACAGGCCATACGGGCTCATACTTCCAGGACTTATTAATTCCCATACCCATGCCGCCATGGTCCTTTTCAGGGGCCTTGCTGATGACCTTCCTCTTAAAACATGGCTGGAGGAGCACATTTTTCCGGCTGAGGCCAAGCTGACCTCAGAACTTGTAGCACTCGGGACTGAGCTCGCCTGTGCAGAAATGATACGGTGCGGAACCACAGGTTTTGTGGACATGTACCTGTTCGAAGACAGTGTTGCCTCTGTGGCTGACAGGGTAGGCCTCAGGGCCTGGCTTGGAGAAGGAGTGTTTGATTTTCCGTCACCATCATTTTTCTCCGGGGAAGAAGCCCTTAAAGAGACGGAACGCTTGATGAACAAATGGAAGGGGCATCCGGGGATCACTATAACCGTAGACCCTCATACGCCCTATACCTGCAGACCTGAACTGCTCCGGCGCTCACAGAAGTTGGCAGAGGCCAGGGACGCGCTGATAGTAATCCATCTTGCCGAGACAGAATGGGAAAATGCGGAGATCCGAAGACTCTGCGGGGTTTCTCCGGTAGAGCATCTGGACCGGCTCGGCCTTCTTGGAGATCGGCTGCTTGCCATCCATTGCGTGAGCTTGAGTGAAGATGACATATCACTTCTGGCCCGAAGAGATGTCCGGGTGGTCCATTGCCCTGAGAGTAACCTCAAGCTGGCCTCAGGAGTTGCCCCTGTGCCCGAACTCCTTGATGCCGGTGTGACAGTCGCTTTGGGGACGGACGGGGCTGCCAGCAACAATGACCTTGATCTTATGAGTGAGATGGACACTGCTGCAAAGCTACATAAGGGCATTAGAAAAGATCCAACCCTGATATCCGCTCCTGAGGCCTTTTCCATGGCCACTACCTGGGCGGCAAAGGCCCTGCGCAGAGAAGAAGACCTTGGATGCCTGAGTGAAGGTTTCAAGGCAGACCTGATAGTGGTGGATATGAATCAGGTTCACCTCCGGCCTTGCTATAATCCTGTATCACACCTTGTTTATGCGGCAAGGAGCGGAGACGTACAGGACGTAATGGTGGCAGGACGCATACTTATGGAGGATAGGGTGCTTACTACTATTGATGAGCGAAGATTGCTTGAGAGCCTTTCACGGGCCGTGGATGGACTGGAGCTGGGCTAAGGCAACAATACAAATGCCTTTTCCACTGCTTCTTTTGCCGATTTGACATAATGAACGTCTGAAAGGTGCTTCCATGTCTTCAAGCCAACCACAGGCTTCCATATTTTGAGCGCCAAGGCTATTTCGGACAGGGTGCCATGGGAGCCTGATATGGCTATCAGCACGTCACAGCTCCTGACGAGTATGACGTTTCTGGCGTGTCCCATGCCCGTGACCACAGGGATCCGGATGTACGGATTGGCGTCAGTGGCCTTGACTCCGGGAAGAATTCCAACAGTGATACCACCTGCTTCAACGGCCCCTTTGGCTGATGCCTCCATTACCCCGCCAAGGCCGCCGCAGTAAAGGATGGCCTTGTGTTCAGCAACCCTGCGGCCGACTTCTTCTGCCAGTGCACTTATTTTCGGATCACACAGACCCGCTCCAATAATTCCAACTTTTGTCATTTTAAGCAAACCTGATTAAATTGCAAAATCCTGAAACAGGATTTTGCTCAAAAAATTCGAGATGCATCCCCTTATATACAATGCTGAATTGTGGGATGGTACCCTATATTGTGATTTCTGGCATAGATATTTGTGGCTTCGGGAGTCCTACTGTGGAGAAAAAGTCCATACCTCCGATAGTCATCCAAATTGATTTCGGCCCGTTGCATGGCACTGGTGCCTTTATTGATGCCTCTGGTTTTGATGTCGAAATTTTCGTACAACGCGACTCCTGCACAAAGTGATTGGCATCGTTGTGGGTTTAAAAAAAATTTGGATGAGCGGCTAAAAGGTTTGAAAATTCCATTTTTGCTTTCCAGAGCATTAGTTGTGGTGGGGGTACCCCGCTCAACATGAAGTGCAAGTAATAAAGTGGACCCCATGTCAAGACCGAATGAGGGGACTCCACGCCCATCCCTCACATAACTTGCACATCTTAACCTATTTTTCCATCAATTATAGTACTCAGTCTCATTCAGCTTGCAATCTCCAACTGCAGCTATACCAGATCTTCTTCCAAGCGGCTCTGAACTCTTTTATGGTTACGCCATCTATTCCTGGCGCTCCCCCGTTCTTCTTTACCGCCTTGAAACCAGCTTCAAGATTGCTCTGGTCGCACAGTTTCTCGAAGAGACTTCGTTCATCAACAAACAGGCTACGTTGTCTCATTTTGTCTTTCGTTTTGAGTTGTTTTGTCATTGTCCCGTATTTCCTTTATTGTAGCAGAATGTACACGTCTTCCCTTGAAAGGAAACTCCTAACAACCACTATTCTGAGATTCCGTTTCCATGTCACATGTTCCACCCTTCGGCTCCAACCTCCCGGTCGCTTTCCGGTAGATTTTACCTCAGATACGTCACCGCATCCTCATCGGTTACCGATTTTACGCCTACTACGG
>JAYEFH010000089.1:0-3960 GCA_034658555.1 Thermodesulfobacteriota bacterium
GATTTTTCTTTCGATGAAATATAATTTTACATGGGAAGCGATGATAAACTATGCTCGCCAGAAAGATACATGGGTGAATGAAATTGAAGTTTCACAATCGGTTTATAAATTTGATACGCGAAGATTAATCAAAATTAAGTGGATAAAAGAGCCGGACTATGAAAACATGCAAGATGTTTGTAAAATAATTGCAAAGGATATAATTGACGGTGGGGAAAATTCTCTAAGCCAACCCCCTGTCCCGTAGCTGGGGTAAAATCCGGTTTTGCAGTTATTTAACTTGTATGACAATACAACGTCCCTCATCACTCCAAAAGAAATCAATTATAGAGGTTTGAATGCCGCTTAGTTATGATGTTTTGGTTGTAGGTTCCGGCTGGGCAGGGGCCACTGTAGCGCGGAAGTTGGCTGATGAAGGATTGCGGGTATTGGTTTTAGAGCGTCGTAACCATATAGGTGGTAATTGTTATGATGAGTATGATGAACATGGCATCTTGATCCATCGTTATGGACCTCATATATTTCACACGAAATTTCCTCATGTGTGGGAGTTCGTGAGCCAATTTACATCCTGGCATTTATATCAACATGAAGTAAGGTCTTGTGTAGACGGCATTTTTTTCCCTATTCCGGTTAATTTAAATACTATGGAGATGCTTTACCATAGAAATTTTACTCGCGAGGAAATGATAAGTTGTATCTCAGAGAGTGTTGTCCATTACGAGGAGCCAAAAAATTCTCAGGAAGTCATTGTATCGCGGATGGGTCAAGAAATATATGATAAGTTTTTTGCAGGTTACACATTGAAACAATGGGGTGTAACGGCTGACGAATTGGAGCCGGAGGTCTGCTCGAGAATACCTATACGTTACACTCGTGATAATCGTTATTTCTCCGATCCTTATCAGGGTATACCGGAAGAAGGTTATGGACGGCTATTCCGCCGAATGCTTGATCATGAGTGCATCACTCTTCTTTTAAAGACTGATTACAGTGTTGTCAAAGATGAAATAAAGGCGGGCTGGACAGTGTATACCGGCGGGATAGATACCTTTTTTGACCGGGTTTACGGGCCGTTGCCTTACCGTGGCATCAGGTTTGTTTTCGAGACCTATGAGCAAGAGAATTATCAAGATTGGGCCGTAGTCAATTACCCAAACGATTTCAAGTATACCAGGATAACCGAGTATAAAAAATTAACAGGTCAAGAACGATTACATACCACACTATCATTTGAGTATGCGTCAAACAATGGTGAACCCTGTTATCCTATGCCGACGAAAAGCGCCCTGGCCCTGTACGGGCGATATCGCAAGTTGGCGGACAAAATGGACCGGACATCCTTTTTGGGGCGTTTGGGAAGTTATCGTTACCTCAATATGGACCAGGCAATTCTCCAAGGCCTTGATCTGGCTGAAGAACTGTTGGAGCTGATATAGATGGTACCGAAGTCACCCAGGTTGAGTGTCGTCGTGTTAAACTTTAACCGGCTGGAAGAAACCCGCCATACAATAAACCACCTATACGGATTGGTGCGTGAGCGGGACGATGTTGAAGTCATTGCCGTGGATAACGGTTCCACAGACGGGACTGCTGAATATCTGGAGGAGTGCGGGGATTGGTTGCGCCCAATACTTCTAAAGAGCAATACTGGTATCGGGGGTTATAACACCGGCTTCATGCAGGCTCGAGGAGCATATATAATGGTCTTGGATGATGACTCCTATCCGGTTGACGGCAAGACTCTGGACCGGGTGATCCAGCGCTTTGACACCTGGCCGGATCTAGGAGTGGTAGCCTGTTGTATAGAGCGTCCCGATGGCCGGCCCGTACTGACATGGCATATCCCCCGGGGAGAACACACCGGCCCATCCGTGGCCTTTGTTGGATGTGGCTTTGCCATACGCCGGGATATTTTCCGCAGAATCGGGTGGTACCCGGCCCGGTTTTTCCTCTACCAGAATGAGATAGAGGTGGCAATTCATGTAAGGCGCCTCGGCTTTGAAATCTTCTATGATTCCACCTGTCGCGTAGTACACAGGGAGTCTCCGAAGCATCGTTCCGGATGGCGCAGGGTATATTATCCAACCCGTAATACCATTTGGATTATTCGCCGCCACTTTCCTTTCCCGGAGGCTGCTTACCTCATAGCCTCCAGAATGACAATGGGGCTCTTTCGTGCGGTCCAGTTCGGGGTCTTGTCATGGTATCTCCGAGCGGTTCGGGATGCTTGGACAGAGCCGGTAGAGCCTGATATTCTTCCCAGAGAACTCAGAAAAGAACTGAGAGTCTTTTGGCGGCAGAACAGCCTGTGGCATCAAATATTCCGTCTGACATGATCCATTGTCCCCGTGTTCTCGCCATTATAGTTACGTGGAATAAAAAGAAATTTGTCCTGGATTTACTAAAGTCTCTGGATGCATTAGACTATCCTCTCAATACCATTGACATCCTGGTGGTTGACAATGCCAGCAGTGACGGAACAGCAGAGGCTATAGCCTCCGGGTTTTCTGATGTGCGCATCATGCGCAACGAAGAAAATTTGGGAGGGAGTGGTGGTTTTAATACCGGCCTTTCCTGGGCCTTTCAACAATCTAACAATCATTATAGGTACTTATGGTTGCTGGACAATGACGTGCTGGTACATCGCAAGGCCCTTTCCGAACTGATTACAATCCTGGAGAAAAAAGACGATGTGGCCATAGCTGGCTCTACCATGATGCAGATGGACTTCCCCTGGCGCATTAACGAGATGGGTGGATTTATTGATCGCGGGAGCGGAGCATTAGTTCTCAATCGACATGGGGAGGAGGTGCCTGGGTGGCGCGGCAGACCTCTCAATGAACTTCTTGCTGGTGAGTGTGATCTGACGAATCATCTCATGGGTTGCAGGCCGTATATGGATACGGACTATGTGGCTGCAACTTCTCTCCTTGTACGAGCCGATGTCGCTAAAAAAGCCGGTCTCTGGAAAGATTTTTTTATCCACTTTGACGATGTGGAATGGTGTCTTCGCATAGGCAGGATGGGCTGGCGGGTGGTAACCTCCTCCAGGTCCATAATTTGGCACCTCTCCGCAATAGCCAAGGTGCCCACATGGGTACTGTACTATAATAATCGTAATGTTCTTTACATGTTAAAAGAGCATGGGGCAGACTCCGCCACAATCAAAAGGATCATGCGCCGGATTCTGATCAAATCGGTTTACTACTCCATAATAGGGAAGCCGGATATGGGAAGGCTCCACGTGGAATCCGTGCAGGACTTTCTGGCTGGTCGAAAGGGGAGAAAGGACATCTCTTCTATTTTGCAATACAGGCCTAACAGAGATGCCGAGGATATATTTTTAGATCCCTCCATCCAACGCATCCTGATTCCATGGAGCGTTAATCTGCAGGCCACTGGCTTGCAGGAGACCCTGGGACAGGCTGCCAAGAAGAGGACGGATATGGAGGTCCACTTCTTGATATCTGATGGCAGAAAACAAACATGTATGCTGCCTTTGCAGAAATCCGTTATTCTTCCCGGAATGAAGCTTATGCGTTGGTATTCCTGTTGGCGATATAGCTGGCAATACGATCTCCTGCTACAGTCGGATTACAAGCCTTTGATATGTCTGTCATTTATCGGGAAAGAAATTATGTTTGTGAACAATGAAGGATTCTGCAGGAGGTCCGGAACAACATGGAAAGGGCTGATAGCAAGCCTTTTTGAATTTGTTGGCAATCTAAGATTGCTAAATAGTGTCTGAACGAAAACCCCCTATTTTGAGGTCTGGGGTAGGCGGCGGCTTTCATTTTTCTTCGCGTGAGGAGAATATAGCTTACGTTATGCGAACTTTTCGATAGATTGCACTTCTTATTAGAAACTTTTGCAAAATTTTGACGAACGTATCCTCTTTTCTTTAATAATATTAATCAATTTTTACTAATTACTTATGCAGTTAATTGCATATTTTGT
>JAYEFH010000090.1:0-3928 GCA_034658555.1 Thermodesulfobacteriota bacterium
TGAACGGTTACCTAAAAAACATGGTTCTTGACGAACCGAATTTTGTACTTTACTCTAAGGTAAAGCAAAAAAGGAGGTATCTATGCCGCTTGCCAAGTTGAGTAGTAAATCACAAATAGTATTACCTGCCAAAATCCGCAGAAGATTGAATTTAAGACCTGGTGACATGCTGGAAATCACCGCGAAAGAAGGATGTGTTACTATCCATAAAGCGCCAGTTTCTTTTGTGACCGAGCTTGACGGTTGCGCCGCCGATTATTGGCAGGGGTATTCGGAAGAACTCAGAAAAGAGCGTGATCAATGGGACGGATGAGTTCTGAAGTCTTACCACTTGGCCATAAATATGCCGTCGATACTGTTACTTTCATTTATTTCCTTGAGCGTCATCCAAGCTATTACCAGACAGCAAAAAGGTTTTTTAAGCGTCTTGAGCAAGGCGACTTCTCAGCAGTTATGTCGAGTCTGGTATTTGCCGAACTGCTCGTTCCAGCCTATCGAGAAAAAGACCCTCAAAGAGCCGAGGACCTTATACGCATATTGACAAATTTTCCAAATTTGGAAGTTGTCAATTTGTCTTCTGAGATATCAGATGAAGCAGCCCGCTTAAGGGCGCTTTACCGAATCCGCACGCCCGATGCAATCCATGCGGCAACTGCCATCAAGTCCAAGGCACATGGCATTATTACCAATGACAATGACTTCTTGAGGCTGAAAGACTGCTTAGAAATCTGGCTGTTTGATCCGGATCGAGGCAACTGATCTGCTATGGACGTATAGGAATTCCCATTTTTCAGACAAGATGAAATAGTTGGTAAGGTGATGAAGCTATTAAGCCGATAAGTTAATAAGTCGAACAGCTTATCAGCTCGATAGCTGGGAATCCCGCCGTAGGCGGCTAATTCAATAGTACAGGAATTTCCATTTTTCAGACAGGATCAACGGGATAATCAGGATAAATAAAAATCCTGTAAATCTTGTCAGAGAAGTCTGCCCCAAGGGCGCTCAGCTCAATTTTAAGGTGTGGCAAAATGACTACGAAAATGAAAGTTGATTTACGGTTTCATGTCTTTGGACAAAGCGTCAAAGTTGACCATGGCTATGCCCTGTTTGCGGCTATCAGCCGTGTCCTGCCGGAATTCCATGAGGCCGGTGATGTCGGGCTCCGCTTGATACGCGGCAGATATATGGGCAACGGCCAGCTTAATATTTCGCCTGTTTCCAATCTGGTTTTCCGGCTGCCTGTGAGCAAGGTCGCGGAATATATCAACCTGGCCGGCAAGACGCTTGACCTTGACGGGCATCAACTTCGTATCGGCGTGCCCAATTCGCAGGCGCTTGTTCCGGCGACCGCCCTTTATTCCCACATCGTGACCACAAAAAACGGTAACGATCAAAAGCGGTTTGAAGAAGAAATAAAGCGACAGATGGAAACGCTGGATTGCAGAGGCAGGCTCTCTGTTGGCAAACGGAAGACCTTCAAGCTGCATGGCAAGCAGGTCGTAGGCTACTCCGTGCTGGTTTCCGAACTGACTGCGGAAGAGTCCATCACCCTCCAGGAACATGGCCTCGGTGGCCGCCGCAAGATGGGCTGCGGATTTTTTGAACCTAAGAGAATGTAATAATGGAATTCAAGCATCTTCTGGCCAAAAGCACGGAAAAACCTGACGATCCGGAGTATGGGGCGACTCTGGTGGGGCATACTTCCCTGGTTCTTGAAGCTGCTGACGTTCTCGAATCCTACTTGCTTCAGTCGATACAGAATTTTTTGCCTAAAGAGATTACTTCTGAAATGTGGAGTGATGCTCTTTTTTGTGCAGCCTGGCTGCATGATATTGGAAAAGCCAACGACCATTTTCAAACCATACTGCGTGACAGAAATTTCAGGCAAGGCGTCAGGCATGAATCATTGGGGATTATCGTCATTGAAACCTTATTGGAGGACTGGCTGCATGATTTCTGGCAGAAATACCCGGAGTGGTTCAAGCCAGCCGTTCTCTTCAGCATTAGCGGTCACCATCTCAAATTCCCGGATAACCGGCAACGTTCAGGCGTATTGAGATCAGAAGTTGTTTTTTTAGGCGCGCATCCCCAGTTACAAGATGTTCTTGAATTCGGGAGAAAAAGCTTACAACTGCTTTCAAATCCCTCTTTGACAAATCAGCAATATTCCCTGATAGCCTTCGGCGAGATGGAGATTAAAGATCAGTTACGTAAAATTATACGGCGTTATGATCTTCAGTTTTCAGAAGACCAGAAAAAATTTATTGCTATGCTGAAAAGCACGCTAATGTGTGCCGACCTGGCTGGCTCAGCACTGCCCGCTAAACAATTGAATATGAAAGAATGGTTAACCAAGCGTCTTCAGGTTCTTTTTACTGCCGAAGAGCTTGAAAGCGTCGTTGAGCAGAAACTTAGTGGTGGGAGTCTAAAAAAATTTCAATGTCAAGTTGTGCAGGCTGACTGCAAAACTATCCTGGTTGAAGCTGGCTGCGGTGCAGGAAAGACAATGGCAGCGTATAAATGGGCCACCAAAACTGCAGTCAACAAAAGACTGTTTTTCTGCTATCCAACCACAGCCACCGCCTCCGAGGGGTTCAGCAGCTATCTTTATGATCCTGGCTTTGAGGCCTTGCTGGTTCATTCCAGGGTCAATATCGATTACCGGTTGCTGGAAAACATGCCGCGCCGAAGCGCAACGCAAAGGGAATTGCGACATCTTGGTCTGGAGGCTATCGACACTTGGCCGGCGGCAGCGGTTGTTTGCACCGCGCATACTGTCCTGGGATTATTGCAGAACACCAGGCGGGGTATTTATGCCTGGCCCTCACTGGTGCGCGGCGTTTTTATTTTCGATGAAATCCATGCCTTTTCCGACTTGCTGTTTGCACATCTGTTGCGATTTTTACGTCTTTTTGACCATGCGCCGGTCCTGTTGATGACCGCTACTCTGCAGTCCCATCGCAAAGAGGCATTGGCAAAGGTCTACGAGTTTCGGGGCGGAATCAAGGTCATTGCCGGTCCACAAGAGCGGGAACAGGCAAAGAGATATCTGTTATCACGTAGCAGTGAGCAGGTTGCCTGGAACCGGTGTAAAGAAACCATCGCCGCAGGTGGCAAGGTATTATGGATTTGCAATACCATCAGCCGAGCCATGACAGTTGCAAGAAGTGCCTATAGTTGGGGGCTGCCTGTGCAGCCTTATCACAGTCGTTACCGTTACAGGGATCGGTTAAACAGACAACGGACAGTTATTGACGGTTTTTTACCGAATCAACCTGCAATGTTGGCTGTAACTACCCAGGTGGCGGAAATTTCGCTTGATCTGTCAGCCGATTTGCTCATCACGGAATATGCACCTATCCCCGCCATGATTCAGCGTTTGGGCCGTCTAAACAGATTTGCCGATCAGCCGAAGTATCCCGCATCTGCCCTTTTCCTACAACCGGAAAACGGACTGCCTTACGCAAAAAAGGATGAGGAAGGCCTCTTATGGCAGCAAATTGAGTCGTGGCTTGATCGCGTTGCCGACCAGCAACCCAAATCTCAGCAGGATTTGTTTCATGCATTTCTGGCCGGTGAAGGCGGTAGTAATAACGCCTTTGACGATCCGTATTGTGACTGGCTTGACGATCCGTGGAAATCCCAAACCAACAGGCATTCACTGATGGAGCCTGGCTATACAGTGGATATGATTCGCGAGGAAGACCGGCAAATCGGAAAATTGGCGGAAATGGCGATTCCTATGCCTATCCCGAGAAGGAAAAACTGGGTATGGCGCAATGAAGGAAAATATATTATCGCACCTGCCGGAGCCATCCAATATGACTCTTTTTGGGGAGGAGAATATGCCAAACAGTTTAACTTTGAAATTATTTGACCCTGGTATGACTCACTTGCACCGGGTTGGACTGGCCGGCTTATACATGAC
>JAYEFH010000091.1:0-3910 GCA_034658555.1 Thermodesulfobacteriota bacterium
CCTGCTGGCCATCCCTGAAGGTAGTATCAGTTATAAGCATATCCGCGCATGGAGACGGCATCATATGCTTGTGGTCAAAATCAATTTGACATACCTCATTATATGGATAGATATCTCTCATCAGGTTGGCCTGGGGGACATCCTGAAGATTGAAATTCCAGTATTCACCACCTTGGCGATCCAATAATCTGTGTTCGGGATTCCACTTTGCCATAAAAACTCCTTATTTAAACAAAATTGTGAATGTTAAATGTTGAATGTTGAATTAAGGTATATATCTTTTTAATCTTCTTCCACAATTCAGCATTCAACATTCATAATTCAACATTTTTTCATCTTTTCCAGCCTGGTTTCAAATAAAGATCAGCCAACTGAGCCATACTCACATTTGCAGGGGCACGGGTCAGTAGACACTGGGCCTTTTGGGTCTTCGGAAAGGCTATGACATCCCTTATGGTATCTTTTCCTGCCATAAGCATTACCAAACGATCAAGTCCAAAAGCAATGCCTCCGTGAGGCGGGGCCCCATATTCCAGGGCTTCAAAGAGGAAGCCAAATTTGTCATGGGCCTCTTCTTTGGAGATTGATAAAGCTCTGAAAACGGCTTCCTGAACAGAAGTCTGGTGAATACGAATACTGCCTCCACCTATCTCAATTCCATTAAGAACCAGGTCATAGGCCCTGGACCTCACGTTCGCAGGGTCGCTGGACAACAATTCCATGTCCTCGATCCTTGGGGAAGTAAATGGATGGTGCAGGGCCACAAACCTTCCCTCATCTTCATTATATTCTACCAGAGGGAACTCAGTAATCCATATAAAATTAAATTTTCCTTCAGGAATAAGATTCCGGCGTTTGGCAAGCTCCACCCTGAGTTCTCCCAAGACCCTGCATACAGTAGCCTTTTGATCCGCCCCGAAGAACATTATATCTCCCGGAGCCGCATCTAACCGCTGAATTATTGCTGTTTTCTCTTCCTCAGAGAAAAATTTCGCTATGGGTGACTGCCATGAGCTATCTCCCTTTATTTTTACCCAGGCAAGTCCCTTGGCCCCGAAACCTATTGCAAACTCAGTAAGATCATCCAGGTCCTTCCTGGAAAGATCACTCATGCCTTTTGCATTTATGGCCTTTACCACACCGCCGGCGGAAACCACCTTCTGAAAGACCTTCAGCCCGCATCCGGCAGCGATGTCCGATATATCGCAAAGCTCCAGGCCAAAACGCGTATCCGGACGATCGGTCCCGAAACGATCCATTGATTCCTGAAAGGTCAGCCTCCGAAACGGTATCTTAATGTACTTGCCCATGGCCTCCTTAAACAGAAAGAACATCAGGCCCTCTATCAGGTCAATAATGTCATCTTCATCAATAAAGGACATCTCCATGTCCAGTTGTGTAAACTCAGGCTGACGATCAGCCCTCAGGTCCTCGTCCCTGAAACACTTGACTATCTGGTAATAACGCTCAAGACCCGAGATCATAAGGATTTGTTTGTAAAGCTGGGGAGACTGTGGCAGGGCATAAAAACGGCCCGGATTAACCCTGCTGGGCACGAGGTAGTCCCTGGCGCCCTCAGGGGTACTCCTTGTCAGCATAGGGGTCTCGATCTCGAGGAAATCCATGTCATTTAAATAGGACCTCATGGCCTGAGATACCCTGTGACGCAGGCTTATGCTCTCAACCATATGGGGTCTTCTAAGGTCCAGATATCGGTATGTCAGCCTCAGGTTCTCAGATATTTCCCCTTCCTCATCAAGGGAAAATGCAGGGGTCTTGGAGATATTCAAAATGCGCAGATCACGGCATGCGACTTCTATCATGCCGGTCTTTATCTTTGGATTCGCCATGCCCTCGGGTCTTCTGCGGACCATGCCTTTTACTGCAATAACATACTCACTCCTGAGACTGTGGGCCTTTTGATGTGAATCAGCGTGTACCTCAGGTGCAAATACCACCTGAGTGATCCCTTTGCGATCGCGAAGGTCTATAAAAATAAGCCCCCCGTGATCCCGCCGCCTCAGCACCCATCCCATCAAGACCACATCATGGTCCAGGTCCGTCTCTGTAAGAGTATAACAATCATGGGTACGCTTCAGCCCATCCATTAAATCCATTCAATTTACCTCGTTAAGGTTACTGACCAGCCTCTCCACTGCTGAAAACACATCATCAACAGATACCTCGTGCTGATCGCGGGTCGTCATATCTCTGAACACCACCTGTTTTTTATCAAGCTCGTCTTCTCCCACTATGAGCACATAACGGGCTCCTGCCTTACCCGCCTGCTTCATCTGGGCCTTAAGGCCCTTTTCCTCGTATGACATCTGCACGGCCAGCCCTTGACTGCGCCAGTATTTTATCCAGGGCATGACTTCTTGTCCGGCCTTGGGACCTAGGGCCGCTACAAACAGATCAATAGATGGTCCCTTCTTATCCTTTTCAAGGAGCAGCAACAGCCGGTCAACTCCAATTGCCATCCCGACTCCGGGAAGATCTGGTCCGCCCATGGCCTTTAAAAGGCCGTCATATCTGCCTCCTGCAGCCACTGTACTCTGTGCGCCCAGATCAGAAGAGACTATCTCAAAGGTGGTCATCACATAGTAATCAAGACCCCTTACCAGGTAAGGATTTATGACAAATGGTATATCCAATATCTTAAGAAAGGCCAAGACCTTTTCCATATGGCCCGCGCACTCACTACATAGATATTCCGTGTTCAGGGGTGCCTTGGCCATAATTTTTCTGCAAACTTCGTTTTTACAATCAAAGACCCTTAGAGGATTTATCTTGCTCCTTCTTTGGCAGTCAGGGCAGAGATCCTGAAATACCCCCTCAAGATATTCCTTCAGATTTTCCCTATACAGGGGCCTGCATTCAGGGCAACCCAGGGAATTGATTTCGAGATGCAGATCATTGAGTCCAATCTGCTCCAGAATATCCCATGCCATCCAGATAACCTCAGTATCTGAAAGAGGGGCCTTTGTTCCAATCACTTCCACATCTATCTGATGAAATTGACGGAGCCTGCCTTTTTGGGGCCGTTCATGCCTGAACATGGCCCCTGTCGTAAACAGCTTCAACACCGGAGACCGGGCAAAAAGTTTATGCTCATTCACCGCCCTTATAAGACCCGCTGTTGCCTCAGGTCTGAGGGTCAGAGAATCACCGCTCCTGTCGATGAATGTGTACATCTCCTTTTCAACGATATCAGTAAGTTCGCCAATACTTCGAGCAAAAACCTCAGTCTTTTCCAGCAAAGGAATCCGTATCTCTTTCAAACCGAAGGCATTGAAAACACTCCGGGCAATGGACTCAACCCGATGCCGGAGTTCGATCTCATCAGGCAATACGTCCTTAAATCCGCGAACAGCTCTTATAGGCACTTCCGGCTCCTGTTTTGGAGTTTATAGGTTCAAAGGTTCATAGTTCAGTTGTTTTTGACCTCAGTCTTTTAATCGACAATGTACGGCAGTTCAAGATACTCAACCGCAATAATTTGCCGGCAAGGTTATAAAAAGGTGCGTCCTGTGCGGTTACACGTCAGATTGTGCAACACACGAAAAAGAAAAAGATTATCACGAAAAGGGGAAAGCACGAGAGGAAAACAAACTCGGCATATTCCCTGCAGCAATTCTAATTTTGACTTTCGATGATGGCCGGTAGCACTGTAACGGATCAATTGTCGAGTAGGTGAAAAGATTATGTCAGAGAGATAGAGGTATAATGGCTATACGTGATAATGGCAAATCGGATTTTTTGGGATGGTTCCATGCGTTGTGATATGTCCGAAATATTTGAGGAATGTGCCTCCAACCTGTAGGGGCTTGGTTTGAAACCCGTCCCTACAATGAATGACAATGTATTCGGCAATATCCAGTAGGGGCAGGCACGGGGGCCTGCCCCTACT
>JAYEFH010000092.1:0-3904 GCA_034658555.1 Thermodesulfobacteriota bacterium
AAAATGGCACGAGGTTGTACACCAACCAAGCAATCACCCAATGCCTGTAGAAAAAATTAAACCTCAGGCTCGGCGGCGGTTGAGCGATTTAAACCTTAGAAAGCGGTGAGAAAGCGGGACGCCCTTAAGTTTCTAAGATTCATTTAGTTTGTAATAAGAAAATCTGTTATTAAACCCCCGGTGCAATGGAATTCAAGTATAATTATCCTATGTTTGAGTCCTGACCACCTCAAAATAGTGAAGTTTTCATCTGGTATCCTTAAACCCTTTTCAATTACGATTTCCGTCGAATTCGCTCCTTAAATCATCTTCCTCAGATTCATGTATAAGGTCACCAAACTTGGATTTTCCCGATTCCCAAGAAGCTTTCCTCAACATTTGGTATGCTGCAATCCCCCTAAGATAATAGCCTACTATTGATGCTTGCTACCTGAGCGCTTCAGAATAGCTATGTTTCTATCCCCCTTCGAGGGGGCTTCATCAAACCACCTGCTATGCAGGTGGTAGGTGATTTGAAAAGGGAGACAAATAATGAAATGCCAGAGAATAAAGCGCCGGTCCTCCATCTATTCAAAGTTTGGCCCTATTTGACTCTCTCCTGCTGTTTTACATAACAACCGTAATTTATCAACCTACTGATTTAACAATGCGCTCCCAATGCTTGGCCATGTATAGAGGGATTGAGAGAATCCTATCGTAAAATGAAAGCTTTTGCATGGAAAAGCGAATCCCGAGCGGACAGGAGGGGTGTTCTTTTAGAAATAGCCGCATGCTTTTCAGCGTTCCGGTTTTCCCGGACTTAACCTCCACTGGATAAACTGTTGATCCTGATGCCACGAGGTAGTCAACTTCGGCACTACTGCTTTTTGCGTCCCTTGCCCAGAAATATATGTTTCTCTCCTCATACCAATCAATTGCTGCAAGGATCTCCTGCCCGACATACTGTTCTATGACATCGCCCAAATTTGCAGTCAAGAGATTGTCGTGAAACATCAATTCGGCGCCTAATCCGAGTGATCTTTGCATCAGGCCAACATCAAGAAACAATATCTTGAATTTCTTCTCATTTGTCTGGGCCCCAAGAGGGACCCCATGTCCTGACGAGTGTATCACCCTGTTCAAACACTGAGCTTCTTCCAAAAGCCGAAGGGCGTCTTTTAAATCACGGGACTGTGCATTCGGGTTAACGTGTGAATACTTATACCTCTCTCCAACCATGCGCGGCGCTGATATGAAAACATCTTTAAGATACTTGTGTTTGGCGATCGATGAATACTTGGAAAAATCCGCCTGGTACGTTTTAATAATGGATGTCTGAACCATGTTGATTTCTTCAGGAGAAATGTCTTTCAAATATTCTGAAACAACTCCCGGCATACCTCCAATAATCAGGTGCTTTCTAAGGAGTTTATCAAGCTCCTTGTCATACAACGGGTCGATGCCTGAGCCAATGGTTACCCTTGCCAGGTATTGCCTGAGTTTGTCAAATCCCAGAGATCCCAGGAATTCATCAAATGAAAGCGGGCCCATAAAAAGAAAAGTTATGCGTCCCACAGGCATCCTGAATTCGTTGCTCCTAAAGGCAAATTCAACGAGAGAACCTGCTGCAATAACGTGCAGTTCAGGGATTTTTTCATAAAAATAGCGCAGCGCTACTATGGCCTGCGGACATTCTTGAATTTCATCCAAAAAAAGAAGGGTTTTCCCGGCCGTTATCTCGCATCCGGATAGAACGGAAATCTTTTCCATGATTTCCTTTACATCAAGAGATTGAAAACACATGGAAAATTCAGGTCGCTCTTCAAAATTCACCGCCACATGGTTTTCAAATGCTACTTTTGCGAATTCGATTATGGAATACGTCTTTCCCACCTGACGTGCTCCCCTTACGAGGAGAGGACGTCGTGAACGACTATCTTTCCACTTAACCAGTTCCGGATCAATATCCCTTGTTATGTTCATTGTCGTTTTGTGCCTCTTTTTCAAATAGTATATCGATGTTCAAGCAAAAGTGGCGCATCAATCACTTATATGTCATGCCTTGGGAGTTTGCCATTTGTTGCAGCATATACAAGGGTATTATTAGCATATTTTGAATAAAATACAAGGTAAAAATGTCCCTATGTGAAAAGCGGGACGTAAAAAGAGTCAATATTTGAGACCTCTAATCTGATACCGGGCGACTTCACTGCCTTGAAATTGAAAGGGAGACAAATAATGAAATGTCAAAGAACAAAGCGCCGGTACCCTATCTATTCAAAGTTTGGCCCTATTTGACTCTCTCCTACTGTTTTACATAACAACCGTACCTTTTCGACATAAATTATATTAACAGCCCTGATATTTCGACATATATGTCCGAAACAGCATCTATATTGACAGAAGTGTATTTTTTATGCTCAGACTTTTCCTCTCTGAAAATAAAGCCTTATTTGGAGTCAGATTTTCCATGCACCCATTATCATTTAAGGACTCGGTATTATCAATACCGCTATATGCCGTAGAAGCCATGCCCAACCTGATCGATCAGATAATTTCCCAGGGAAAATCCTGACAAACTCAAAAGCAGCAAACAATATTGCTCTTTGTAATATGAAAAAATCTGTAGTTGCAATCCAACTTTGTGTGATATAAACTCTGGCAGTCTTCGACTAACTTACTGATAAGCCAAGGAAATACATATGGTTGATTAAGCGGTTTTTGCCGGTGTGGGTTTGTAACATTAATATCCTTCTCAATTTAATCGTAGGGCGGGGATAAGCCCCCTGACTGAAGATACATAACCCATTACGGAATAAAACAGGGGAAAACAAATGAAAAGAAGTGTTTTACTGAGGGTAAATGGTGAAAGACATGAAGTCTTTATTGAGCCCAATCGCATACTCCTCGATGTACTGAGGGAGGAACTCGTTCTCACCGGGGCCAAGGAGGCGTGTGGAACAGGGGCCCACAATTTTCCCTTTGCAAAGAAACTGGGCGGATATGAAAAGCTCAGGATGAGAAAATCCATAGACTATTCCACTGTCAACATCGCCCTTTCCGTGGATACCGGGAGTATGGGAAGACTGGTTGCGGGGTCTTTAGGGGCAAAGCCCTTCACGTATGAATTTTCTTCCTTTGAAGAACTAAGGCAGGTGCCGGAAAGGGTCTACGATGATGTATCCCCGATTAACGACATAACCCTTTCGCCCCTTTATAGAAAAGATATAGTCCGGGTCCTCTCAGAAAAGCTAATAGGGAGAGTTTTGCTTGACAATTTTTGAGCCCATTCGTTATAGTTACTTTGTAGCTAAATAGTAGCCATAATGGGTTTGTGGATTGTATGTCTTAAGCATAACATCTGAAGTTGTATCATCCGAAATAATAGGAGGATAACTCATGGATATAATTCCTGAAATAAGAAAAATAGTCGGTCCGGAAAATGTTTTTGATGACCGGGTTGAGTGTATTGCCTATTCCCGGGACCTTTCCGTACATGAAGGGATCCCAGACGTCGTGGTTTTCGCCCATACTACGGAGCAGATTTCCGGGATTATGAAATTGGCAAATGAGGAAAAAGTCCCTGTCACGGTCCAGGGTTCGGGCACTGCTACGACCGGGGCATCCCTTCCCGTGGAAGGGGGGATACTCTTGGATGTCCATACCATGAATAAGATCCTGGAAATTGATAAGGATAATTTCTATGCAAGGGTGGAACCCGGAGTTATCTGCAACGATCTGAATATTGCACTCAAAAAAGACAAGCTTATGTTTCCTCCCAATCCGGGCAGTGAACTCATCGCCAGCATAGGCGGTATGATGTCTACCAACTCGAGCGGGCACAGGGCCGTCAAATACGGCACGGCCAAGG
This sequence comes from Thermodesulfobacteriota bacterium, assembly GCA_034658555.1. Taxonomy (GTDB): domain Bacteria; phylum Desulfobacterota; class Dissulfuribacteria; order Dissulfuribacterales; family UBA3076; genus UBA3076. The sequence goes on from JAYEFH010000092.1 coordinate 3,851, forward strand.
ACTATGTGAAGGCCCTCAAGGTAGTGCTGGCCGACGGGACGATCATTAAAACCG
>JAYEFH010000093.1:0-15348 GCA_034658555.1 Thermodesulfobacteriota bacterium
TGAAACGGTATAAACCTCGAAGACTGATTATTTTCAGCCGTGATGAGTATAAGCAGTTTAAGATGGCTCAGATTTTTCCGCATTCGAAGTATGAATGCATGCGTTATTTTATTGGAGACGTTCGCGATAAGGAGCGGCTCTATCGTGCCCTTAAGGGAGTGGATTACGTGATTCACGCTGCAGCGATGAAACATGTGCCGGCATCTGAATATAATCCATTTGAAGCGGTTAAGACCAACATACTTGGCGCGCAGAATCTCATCAATGTGGCCATTGATCACAAGGTCAAGCGGGTTGTCGCTTTAAGTACGGACAAGGCTGCTAATCCGGTCAATCTCTATGGAGCCACGAAACTCTGTTCCGATAAGTTATTTATTGCCGGAAACTCATATGCTCAGGGGGATAAAACCTGGTTTTGCGTTGTTCGGTACGGCAATGTGGTTGGAAGTCGAGGGAGTGTGATTCCATTTTTTATTAAGAAAAAAACGGATGGACTATTACCCATTACTGATCCAAGAATGACCAGGTTCTGGATTACCCTGGAGCAGGGAGTGGATTTTGTCCTCAATTGTCTTGAAACAATGGTGGGCGGCGAATTGTTTGTCCCCAAAATTCCCAGCATGAAGATCACGGATTTGGCCACGGCAATCTGTCCTGAGTGTAAGACCGAAATTATAGGTATTCGGTCGGGTGAAAAGTTGCATGAGGTCATGATTTCCAAAGATGATGCTAGAAATACAGTGGAGTTTGATGATTATTATGTAATAAAGCCCTCGTTTCGTTTTTTTCAGCGTCATTTTAATGAGAAGGGCGGCAAACCTGTTCCAGGGGATTTTGAATATAGCTCTGACACCAACCCATCGTGGTTGTCGGTTGAGTATCTTCGAGAGATTATTTAAGGCACATACCACATGATATCCTACGGCAGACAATCTATAGATGAAGATGATATTAAAGCTGTTGTTGAGACACTGAAGTCGGACTGGCTGACGACCGGGCCCAAGGTCAGTGAATTCGAGGAGGCAATTGCGGATTATGTCGGCGCCGGACATGCGATAGCGGTCAGCAGTGGGACGGCTGCACTGCATTGTGCTATGTTTGCTTTGGGTATCGAACAGGGTGATGAGGTCATTGTTCCTTCCATGACTTTCGCAGCATCAGCCAATTGTGTGACGTATCGCGGCGGAAAGCCGGTATTTGCCGATGTTAACCCTGAAACACTTCTTATAAGTCACAAATCTATTAAAGAGAAGATCAACGGTAGAACCAGGGCGATCATCGCTGTGGACTATGCTGGTCAGCCTTGTGATTATGACGGACTACGGAAGATCTCAGATGAGTCGAACTTGAAGTTTGTTGCAGACGGATGCCATGCGCTTGGGGCAGAGTATAAAGGCAGGCGGGTAGGCAGTCTGGCTGATATGACCGTTTTTAGTTTTCATCCGGTAAAGCACATTGCAACCGGTGAAGGAGGAATGATCGTCACGGACAATTCAGAGTATGCCGAACGGATGAGACTTTTTCGAAACCACGGCATTAACTCGGATTTCCGGCAAAGAGAGCGGCAGGGATCGTGGTATTACGAAATGGTGGATCTGGGATATAATTACCGGTTAACCGATATCCAGTCCGCCCTGGGCATCAGCCAGTTAAGGAAACTGCCGCATTTTCTTGAAACGCGGCGAAAGATTGCCGCGCAATATGATGAATATTTCTCACGAGTGTCAGTAGTTGAACCTCTCAAAGTAAATGACAATGTTCAGCACGCCTACCATCTGTATGTAGTGAAAATTGATTTCACTTCTCTTAAGATCAACAGGACGGAATTATTCAAGACAATGCGTGAAAACGGTATAGGAGTAAATGTCCATTACATTCCTGTTCATTTTCATCCCTATTATAGAAAGACTTATTCAACGTCCAAAGGTATGTGCCCTGTTGCTGAAAAAGTATATGAACAGATTCTTTCATTACCCATACATCCTGAAATAAGTCAAAAGGATGTCGAAAAGGTAGTCTCGGTATTGCTTGAGTCCATCAAATAATATTTCATTATTTTTAAATCCATCAAAGAAATGAGTATTGTAGCCATTATTCCTGCCAGAGGGGGAAGTAAACGCATACCCAAGAAGAATATTAAGGACTTTGCGGGCAATCCGATTATTTCTTACTCTATTAAAGCGGCTCAGGAATCCCGTCTGTTCGACAGGATTATTGTTTCTACTGATTCCGAGGATATTTCAAGGGTTGCGGAATCATATGGGGCGGAAGTACCCTTTATGCGTCCGGCAGAATTGGCTGACGATTTCACCCCGACCGCTCCTGTCTTGATTCACGCGCTTAAATGGCTCATCAGTCATGGATTTCATCCTGACTATTACTGCTGTATCTATGCCACGGCGCCATTTGTGAGTTCGAAATACCTGAAGCAGGGATTTGAACTTCTTTGTAAAAAAAATGGTTCAGCGGTTCGATCGGTGACATCATTTCCTTATCCCATTTTCAGGGCATTGAAAATCGACGAACATGGCAGATTTAAGATGTTCTGGCCTGAGCACGAAAATACCAGATCAAATGATCTGCCCGAAGCATATCACGATGCAGCGCAGTTCTATTGGGGGCGGACGGATAGGTTTCTTAAGGAAAAGACCCTTGCCCCAGAAGATGCATACCCCCTTATTTTGCCTCGCAATCTGGTGCAAGATATTGACACTCCGGAAGACTGGGAAAATGCAGAAAAGATGTATTCAGCACTTATGAACTCGGGGGAATAATTAAATCATTTTGCTGAATCTATTTGTCACAGGAATGTTTCGGTCGGGCACGACTCTGCTGGCGCGGATGCTAAATACGCATCCTGGAATAGCCTGCGCCAGTGATCCCATGAGGCCGTTTTTTAACAGTATCCGGCACACGTTAGCTGATCCGGATTACAGGTCCGTCCATTCACGGCTTGATCCTTTGGATGATTACTTCTTAAGCAACACTTCTTTGTTAAAGAGAATACTTAACAGCGATTTCAATATCATCGTGGATGAAGATTGCCGCGTTTTATATGATGCTGTGCGTCACAGGGCAATGCCCTTTTCAGGGCTGTGGGCGGCCTCGTTTGACCCTCAAGGGGATTTCAATACATACAAAGATTTTATCGAATTCGGACTTGATCACGTAAATGAAGTCTATGGCAAGGGCCGGGATGTACAGGTCGCCGCTTTTAAGGAAGTTTGGAGCAATGAATTCGTTCCCGCGTTTTTAAGATCATTTCCAGGTAGCAGATCGATAATAATGTTTCGTGATCCTCGTGCTGTAACAGCTTCAAATTACGCATCAGGAGGAAGGTATCCAATTTTTTTTCTAGCGCGTCAGTGGCGGAAGCTGGCCTTTTTGACCAAATACATTAAAACTGAATTTCCTGACAATGTTCACCTGATCAAATACGAAGACTTTGTGATCGATCCTGATACGGAAATCAGACGCATGTGTGATTTTATCGGAGTTCCGTTTGATGAGAAACTGCTCAATATCGCAAATTATCTGGACGGGGACAATAAGCCGTGGAAGCAGAATACTCATTACGATTATAAGACCAGGCAGACCATTAACACGGATTCATTGACCAGGTGGCAGCGTATTTTAAAGGAACCGGATCTGCTTGCTATTGAACTGATTGCAAGAGACTGGATGGAGGCCTTGGGCTATGAATGTTCATTTTCAGTTGAGGCGCTGGCCAAAACTCATTTTACTGAGTTGAGACGTTGGCCGACAAATGAACTTTCCGAATGGATAAGAGGTTTTTCTTTTGACGACAATGAAGACATATTTGCAGCAGAAGTTGCCAAGGAGAAAGCAAGGCTTCAAACCGTGTATTCGGACTTGAAAATAACGGATGATGACAGATTTTTGCTTCAGGTCAGGTAGGGAATCATAAGTATAATATGAAAGATTTTTTTTATAACTTCATAAAGAGCCACTATCTCCTGAACAGGACCGCTGTCAGCGATGATACGGACAAGCTGGTTGATAGTATTCGGGATGAAATAGAATGTAATGTCATAGAGATACCGTCCGGGGCCGAATGCCTGACCTGGATTATTCCAAAATACTGGAATGTGCGTGAAGCATATCTGTCTCGACTCGACGGAGCACGTCTGATTGATTTTAACAATAATCCTCTCCACTTGTGGACCCATTCAGTCAGTTTCCAGGGCGAAATTCATGTAGACGAACTGAAAAAACACCTCTGTTTTGATCCCAGCCATCCTGATTGGATTCCGTTTCATTATAAAAACGGATTTAAATTCGATGCCGAGGAATGGGGTTTTTGCCTAAGTTATAACGATTACTTGAAGCTCAACGATGAAAGATACATTGTAAATATTGACACCGAACTTAGTACGAAAAGCTCCATTAAAATCATTGATTCGTGCATTCCGGGAAAATTCCAGGATACGATTTTTCTGGCAGCGCATACCTGTCATCAGGGTCAGGCAACGGACGGACTGTCAAACATTGCGGTCTTGATTGAGCTGTTTAAGTATTTAGACTCACTCAGCGAGCGCAGGTATTCCTACCGATTGATTATCGGGCCGGAGTATTTTGCTGCAGCGGGTTTTCTGGAAAAGACACCTCAAGATGAGATATCCAGGATGAAATGCGGGATTTTCCTGGATCGTCTGGGAAACAATCAGCCATTCGGGTATCAAAGTTCTTTTCAGGGAGATTCGATTATCGACCGTATAATTCAGAACGTGTTTCGTTTTCATGTCCCAGACCACGTCACTGGCGGATACAGAGAATTATGCGGAAATGATGAGATGTTTTATGACGGATGCGGGTACAACATTCCCACACCCGGAATTATTGGCGCACAACATGATGAGTATCATTTTGATCACGATAATTTGGATATCCTCAATGTCGATCAACTGAAAACAGCAGTTGAAATAATAGAAAAAATAATCTCGGTCTTTGAAACGGATTATGTCCCTGTTCCACTCTTTAAGGGGCCGTTATATCTGTCCAGATACGAATTGTATATCGATCCAAAAGCCGACCATAAAGGCTATAACAATTTACAGAATATCCAAATATTGATGAATGGTGAAAGGTCCTGTCTTGAGATCGCATGGGAATTGGAGATAGATTTCTTTTTTGTCCGTCACTTCTGTGATCTCCTTTACGAGAAGGAACTGCTAAAACGAGAATATATAAACATTTTCAACTGACTTTCCATGACTTTTCGAACATATATTCGCGCTGATGCGGACCAACATATCGGAACCGGTCATATTATGCGCTGCATCGCTCTTGCACAGGCATTGAAAAAGCAGGGTGGGGCAGTATCATTTATCAGCAATTGCACCAACACCTTATTGCAGGAACGGATTGTCAGGCATGGGGTTGAGTTCTTTCAGCTGAAATCCAGACATCCGTCATCCGATGACCTTGCCGAAACATTCGCGTTTATAGAAAAAGGCTTTGGCAAAGGGGCATGGATCGTTCTTGACGGGTATCATTTTGACATACGTTATCAAAAAGAGTTGAAGCAGAATGGTCATCGTATTCTCCTTATTGACGACGCGTCGCATTTGCCATGCTACCATGCCGACATAATACTTAATCAGAATATTCATGCCGATTCGTTGGAATATGTCTGTGATACTGAAAGCCTGAAACTTCTGGGAACACGCTATGTCCTGCTCCGCAATGAATTTTTGGATCAGGAACCGTTTCCCGAGAAAAGGTCCGGCCGCGCAGATCGTATCTTAGTTACTCTGGGAGGAGCAGATCCGGACAATGAAACCGAAAAAATTATCAATGGACTGAATCTGCAAAAAAGAGATGATTTTGATGTCCGAATCGTAGTCGGACCAGCCAATTCTCATTTAGAGAGTATTGAAAAGGCAATAAAAACAGTCACTTTTACATGCAATATCTTAAAGTCGTCCAATGACATGCCCTCTTTAATGCGATGGGCTGATGTGGCCGTTTCCGCAGGGGGAAGCACCTGCTGGGAACTGGCTTACATGGGAGTTCCGTTTATGGTTGGAGTACTTGCGGAAAACCAGGTTGGCATAGCAAATGGCCTCGGACGGGATGGAGCTGCATTTAACTGCGGTTGGTATCGTGAAAACAGCGTAAACGAACTGGCGGAAAAAATTAAGATCATGCTTAATGATGAAAATCTACGATCAGGTCTCATCAGAAATCAACTGAAACTGGTAGACGGTCAAGGTGCGGAACGAGTAGTTCAAGCCATGAGAGGTGTTGCGTGAACGTCCTGGTCCTTGGAATTAAGCAGTCACCGCTTACTCCTGTAATTGAGGAAAGCGGATGCCGTGTCATTGAAACGATCGACCCGATTGACACGGACTATTTACGCGGCCACGCCATTGATTATGTAGTGAGTTACAGATACCGGCATATTATCAAACAGGACTTGATCGATTTTCTGTCAGCAAAGATAATAAATCTGCATATCTCGTTACTGCCGTGGAATAAGGGGGCGGACCCGAATCTGTGGAGTTTTCTTGAGGATACCCCTAAGGGCGTTACGATCCATTTTATTGACAAGGGACTGGATACAGGCGATATCATCGCCCAGAAGGAGCTTTTCTTTGATCCTGAGGTTGAGACCCTCGGTTCAACATATGAAAATCTTAACAGTGAAATCGTTAGACTGTTTAAAGATGTTTGGCCGCGTATCAGGGTAGGGAAGGCTGCCGGAATAAAGCAGCTGCCAGGCGGATCTTTACATATGTCGAAAGATAAAGAGAGGTTTGGATATCTTCTTGAAAAACAGGGATGGAATACTCCGGTCAAAGAGCTTATCGGAAAGGCGCTAATCGATTCGAATTCGGGATAGTATCTATGAATATTACGATCAATAATCGGATTATAGGTCCTGGTCGACCAACGTATATTGTTGCGGAGATGTCAGCCAACCATGGTAAGGATTTTAAACAGGCTATAAGGATTATCGAGGCTGCAAAGGATGTCGGCGCTGATGCAATCAAGATTCAGACCTATACTCCGGACACCCTGACAATTGATTGCAGTAATGACTATTTCCGGATAAGCGGTACATTGTGGGACGGAAAGACCCTGTACGATCTTTATGGTGAGGCATACACACCGTGGGAGTGGCAGGCTGAATTAAAAGATGCTGCAGAATCAATGGGCATGGATTTTTTTTCAACGCCTTTTGATTTTACGGCCGTGGATTTTTTGGAGGAGTTGGATGTCCCTGTCTACAAGGTAGCCTCTTTTGAGATTGTAGATCTGCCGCTTTTAAGGAAAATCGCCTCCACGGGAAAGCCGATAATCATATCTGTCGGCATGGCATCACTCGGAGAAATTGAAGAAGCTGTCCAGACGATAAAAAAAAGTGGTAATGACCAGATAGCACTTTTGAAATGCACAAGCGCCTATCCTTCGCCCCCTGAACATATGAACTTAAATACTATTTCTCATCTTGGTGCGACATTCAGCATGCCCACAGGTCTTTCAGACCATACCCTGGGAACGGTTGTGCCTGTTGCAGCTGTTGCCCTGGGCGCATGTATCATTGAAAAACATTTTACAATAGATAGATCAAGGCCTGGTCCGGACAGTGCATTCTCCCTTGAACCGGATGAATTTAAGGCCATGGTTAAAGACATACGTACCGTGGAAAAGGCTCTGGGGAATATTCAATATGGCGTAGGCGAATCGGAAGCGGGCAGTCAGGTATTCAGGCGTTCTCTGTTTGTTGTTCGTGACATGAAGGCAGGAGAACCATTCACGCAGGAGAATGTAAGGTCGATAAGGCCGGGTTACGGCATGCATACCCGTTATTTTGAAGAGATCAAGTCCATGTCCGCGGCAGTGGATATTGAACGTGGAACACCGCTTAGCTGGAATTTGTTTGCTCCAAGACTGTAAGGGGTCACAGCTGGGGCACCTGTGACCCCTTACCCCTTACAGTCAGAGGAGTTTTCAACGGTGTTTAGTTACCCAAGATGCATTGATTCCAAATAATACAAATTATCAATGAAGATTTTCGTTCTATTTGCCCCCAGATTTCTTGAATGGCCTTTGGCGATTGCGCACAGGCTGTCCGAGACGAAGAATATTTCAATAATGGGGCTTGCCACCGGCACCCGGGACGTATTTGAACGGGTTTCCGCAAGCAGTGACCCTGTGATTTCGCCATTGGATTTTTTAGATGATCTGGAGCGTCAGTGGCTGTCCACACCTTTTGATGAAAAACGCGCACGTCGGCATGAAAAACGGCTTGGCCCCGGCATAACCGGAAGAATCATTACAGCGGATCGACAGGTTGGAATTGGTCTTGTGGGTGGGGGCGTGATTCCTGAGACCAGTCTGATCAAAATAACCAAAGATTTTGAAATGATTCGCCGTTACGTCGGCGGGCTGTTGGGTTATTTCTTTGATATACTTGAGAGCAATAAGCCTGATTTGGTTCTTTGCTATGGGGTTGCCGGATCTGTAGCGCTTTCATTGAGCCAGGTTGCAGGATGTCTAAATATTCCTTTTCGGATGTTTATGCATGCCCGCATCGGCGGACGGCGCATCATCGATGACTCCCCGAAAAATATTGGATTGCTGGCGCCGGCCGGAGCGACATTTGAGAAGGCCTTAAATAATCCTTTAATGCTTGCCCACGCTCTACCTGAAGCGCGTCGTTATCTTGAACAATTCAGATCCAAGACCGTTCCGCCTGACTATATGTTTTTTCACCAAAAGGCCCTTAAGAAGAAGCTCCAGTACAAGTCGATATTTTCAAATGCAACCAAAGATCTGGCGCGAGTTGTTTATCGTTTGCTGCGAAGGCCCGTGATGCCGCTTCGTTCGGTTTCTCCATGGGCGCTTTTTAAGCACAATTTTTTGACCAGCATACGGGCCAGGGGATTGATCAAAGATTCACTGTTTGTCAAACCGGAAGAACTGCCAAAGGCTGGGTTTGCATATTTCCCACTGCACATGGAGCCTGAGGCTTCAACAATGGTCATCGCACCAATGCACTCAAACCAGATGGCGATTATTGAAGCGCTGGCAAAAAGTCTACCCCTTGATATGTATCTTCTGGTCAAAGAGCACACCCCGATGCTGGGGCTTCGTCCGAAAGGATTCTATGAAAGACTGTCTCGTATTCCGCGTGTTTTCTTGGCATCCCCGTACATGGACAGTGCATCTCTGATCAAGAAGGCAGCTCTTACCTGTGTAATCACAGGTACGGCTGCCTGGGAAGCTATACTCCTTGAAAAACCGGCACTTATTGTTGGCGATTCGCCGTTTCTGGCAATAGGCGAAGGGTATGTCCATTGCCGGGATGTTACAAAACTCCCTTGGGCAATTGATAAGGCAATTAATCTTGCTCCTGTCGGCGACGAACGACTTACACTTTACCTGGCTGCCCTGTTTGATCAATCTTTTGACTTTCCGCGAGAATCATTTTGGGGAGACGTGACAGAAGATACGGTTAGTGAGAATCCGGAGATCCTGGATAATATCTGTAAACGTTTGATGAATTCGTGTTCAGGACAAGATTGTGGTAATGAAAAATAAAGTAGATCTGACTTTTTGTTGCGCCATCAAAAATTAAGTTATGAAAAGAGTATTATTCGTCGAATCCGGCACAACCGGGGGTGGTTCTTTTGAAAGTTTGGCCATGTATCTTCAAATTATTGACTCTCAAAAAATTCACCCCATCGTAGTATTTTTAAACCCCACTCGTTTTGTCTCGTTGTTTAAACAGCATAAAATTACAGTTTATGTGCTGCGTGATCCTGTTTACAGTTTATGTTATCCGGCTGTTTTAAGAAAAAGCCTGGGTAAGATTTCGTTTTTTATCTCTAACCACCTTGATTTTTTTACATTGTCCTATCTGCAGTTGATTCATTTTTCTCTTATTTCTACTTTAAAGAAAATCATTCAAACCGAACAGATTGACTTGATATATCTGAACGATCAGATCAACAGGGATTTGTTCGGCGTCTTTGTCGCAAGATCATTGGGAATGCCATGCATAAGTCACCAACGATCAATGGATGGCGAGTATTTCAGCCCGCAAAAAGCATCATTAGCCAATCGCTACGTTTCAGCCTTTGTATCCAACTCACAATCAACCAAAAAGTACTGGCAAAGCCGTGGAATTTTGCATGAGAATCATCATGTAGTTTACAACGGCGTTCAACCCATTGAAAACAATTGCTGTAACGTGAGGGAGTTGTTCAATATTGAATACAATGTCCATTTTATCATCGGAAGTGTCGCAAGGCTCATTCCATTAAAGGGACTGCCGTTTCTGTTACGTGGTTTTTCTAAATTTATTCAACACCATCCTGATTCCGTTCTGCTGATTATTGGTGATGGCCCGCAGAAAAGCGAATTAGAAAAAATTACAAAAGAGCTCAATATTGCGGACAAAGTCATTTTCACGGGATATTTGCAAAAAGCTGTAGAGGTGATCGGCGGACTTGATCTGTTGGTTCTGACTTCCCGTTACGAGGCTTTTGGCCGTGTGCTTCTTGAAGCAATGCAGCAGGAGATTCCTGTTGTAGGCACGAATTTATACGGAATCTCCGAGATTATTGAACACAACGTCAACGGCCTTTTGGTCGAATATAATGATGTTGATGCCCTGTGTGATGCAATGACTGCCGTCTTAACAGATGATGCGCTTAGAAAGAAGTTTGTGGCAGAGTCTTCTCGGACAGTGGCCGAGAAATTCAGCCACTTAATTTATAAACAACAGATTGATAAGATAATATTAGAGGCTTTGAGAAATTCGTAAAAAGTCAGAATACGTTCAGTCGGTAGGTTGGGTTAGCGAAGCGTAACCCAACAAAAAAAATGAAAAAAAGAGGAGTGAACGCATCAATATGGGAATGACCATCAGAGGATATGACATCGAGTACCTGGCAAGTTGTCTGAAAAAGGTTGAAGACAATTTGCCTGTGGTGGCGCCCAAGAGAAAATCAGGCACAGGTTATAGAAGAATTGGGAACTGGCTTGTCAGTGACACTTATCTGCGCCTGTTTATCATCCGGTCACTTTTTAGACTTAATGCAAAAAAAATTCCCATGTTCTGCCTGGCACCAAATTTGCGCGGCATTGTGAAAGGACTCATACTAATGGTCTCCTCAGAGAGGATTAAGATGCCGATCAGGGCTCAAGCGGTCTTGGCAAAGAATAATGTCAGGGCATTTTATCCCAACGCCCCGCAGCCTTTTTCCACCAAGATGCTGATCAGCAGAATAAGAATCCCTGAAGATATGAGAAACGAGATCAGTGTCCGGGCAGATATGGAGCGGCAAAATACTTTAAAGATACCGAAAATCCTGGGTTCTGATCTGTTGTTTAACCCGCCTTTTTTTTGCGAGGAGATAATTTGGGGGGAACGGCCTTTTCCTGACATAGACGACAAGATTATGAGTGAAGTGTTGTCCCCTGAATTGTGGCGGACCTATCAAAGGAATGGGATAGAATTCAAGCCGCTTCAAGATGTGTATGAATGGGGTGGTTTTTTAGACGATTTTTCAACTTCCATTAACCGGATTCCCTGGGAAAACAGTTATGGTGACATACGTTCTTTTCTGGACAACGTTGCCGGTCTGACAAGAAGTCGTGATTGTCTGCACTATGCACTAGGGCACGGAGATTTGTGCCCTGGCAATTTTATTGTTACACCAAAAAATGATGTCTATGTGGTGGACTGGGAACAGGCGCGTGAAAGACCTATTGTTTTTGACCTGTACGAGATCTTGATGGAATTTCCATCCAGTATCCAATATTTCCAAAAGGAATTCGAAAATATTTCAGCGAATAATACACGGGTGATCCCATTCAATCAGCAGGTCTGCCTTGCAGCATTCCTGAAAATTAAAAAGTGGAGTGACATTTTTCCAGAGGCAGATCAACAAAAAATTCCCGGGCTTAAAAGAAGATTGTTGAGAGCCATTAGTATGGTTAATCGGTTATCTTCTTGAGTGAATTATCGATTGATCACCAGACTTTGCCGTCACCATGTTTTGTACAAAATTCACACATAGAAATTACGTCCATGTCGGGCGCGCATAATTGGGTCAAGCTGACCACCAACAGAGCCGCGATTTTTGTCACCTGACCACATCGAATCCTTTTTTTTGTAGAATAAAGCGTCGGATGCCGTATACGCAGAGTATGTACGCCCACCGTTGATAGTATTTGTGAAAACGGTGTCTGTTTTTGCGTAGGACTGAGATGAATTTCGATTTAGTTCGGTTGTCTTTAATTCTAAATAGCTTTGGCGAGAGCATTTGATGGTAGAGAATTTTTTTGTAGCGTGAATGCAAATAGGTGTCCTCATAGTCAACCATGTACACCCTTGAAGTCTCTTCCTCCACCATAATATCCTGGACAGTCATATTCAGAGAGTTTATCCGGTTCTTCCAGAGGGAACGGTCCAGTTCGATCAGCTGGTCAATAACAAAACGGATATTAAACTCCCACTCTTTTGAGATTGCCTTTAGAAGAGACATTCCATTTATCCGTTTAAGTGAAAGCCGTCTTTCGGCAGGATCATATCCTGTCAGCCTGGGGGCCCATTTCCAGCCTATCTGGTTGAAATACTGATAGGCCCGAAATTCACTGTTGCAAATTTCGTCAGGTGACTTGAATCCTTCCTTGTGACGCTCCATGAAGGTCTTGACAACAATTTTATCTTGAAATTCTATAAGGGTTTTTTCAGTTTGAATCATTTTGCTGCCAATGGATGATGGACTCGTAAAAAGTCCATCGTACCGAATAAGATGGCTAAGTAAAAATTTCGATATACGCCCCGAAGGAAGTGGACTTGGGGTACAAGGAGCAGTAATTTTTCAGGTGCGAGACCATACATATGGTATGTCGAGTGCCTGAAAAATTGCTGCGACGCAGTAGATCGGACTTTTTACGACGCCACCAAGGGATAAGGCTTGAATTCATCAAGCTCAGGTTCATTCAAATTCTGAAAAAAGACTAGGACCTCTGCGGGTAAGTCCTTGATTCTCAGCACATCCTTTGGTGTGATTAGAAGCACGGGTAATTCGTTGTAACCAAGATATCGGGCCACACTGGCACGATGATGCCCATCGAACCTGGAGACAATTGATTGGGAAACAAAAAGCCATGGGAATGATAGCAGATCTGTTGGATCTGTCTTAAAGCCTTGTGTCTTCACTGATTGAAACAGGGTATAGTATTTGAGTATCCTGTAGAATGTCCATGCTCGCGATTTTTTGTACTTATAGATTTTCTGTCTGTAATAATCAGACTTCCTGTAGTTGCAGATCAAGTAAAACAAACCCTTGTCGAACAATGTCAGGATGTCTGAACGTTTTCTGTACAATTCTTCGCTTTCAACAAGCGAGATTGGGACATAGAAAAAATTGCCGATCCGATTTTTTTTCACGCTCAGTTCAGGAATAATGATCTGTCGTTTTATCCTGTTCATGGACCAGGCTGTTTCCGAGAGCATAGGGGGATGCGTTTGTGCTTTCATGAAAATTTCAGCTATTTTCCGCTGTTGGCGGACTAGATCCATGTTTTTGAGTAAGTTGCCCGTCCGCGAGATGCCAAATATGATCCGCCGCATCGGTTATGGCCGGCTGGTGGGAAATGGCGAAAATGGTAATTTTATCCCGAAGTTTTTGCAGCGTTTTGCAGATTTCCATCTCTGTCTCCGGATCCAACGCGGTTGTAGCCTCGTCTAAGATAAGCAGTTTGGGTTTGCGCACCAGGGCTCGGGCCAGGGAGATACGCTGGCGCTGCCCGCCGGACAGCTTTGATCCTCTTTCTCCGACAATGGTTGCCATCCCTTCAGGCAAACTTGCAACAAACTCCCACAGGCCCGCTTGCCGTAAGGCTGCTTCTACATCCGATTTTGTCAGATCAGGGTCATCAAGGGTAATGTTTGCCAGGATACTTTCATGAAATAAGGTTGTTTCCTGTGGAACATATCCTATCATTTGCCGCCATTTTTTTATGCTCGCATCGCTTATCAGCATGGTGTCTATCCTGATTTCACCGGACTGCGGAAGGATGAGACCGGTCAGCAAATCACCAATGGTGGTTTTGCCCGCTCCCGAAGGGCCGATTACTGCGGTAAACCGTCTTGCCGGGATAGTAAAGGTGACGTTGTTCAGAATTTTCCTGTTGCCATGCGAAAAGGAGACAGCGTTAAACCGTATATTGTTTTTCAGGTCAGGTTTTTGGGTTCCTGATGGCGCCTCCCGGGCGTCCTTTGCACTGTCAATGATCGCATGAATAGACCAATATGCACTTTCCGCCGTGGTTACCTTCTGGCAGTAAGTCTGGAGTGATCCTATCCGTTGGAGAGTCCGCATGAACAATAAGGCCAGCACCATTAACATGCCCATCTCCATTTCCCGCCAGGTAAGCATCATATAGAGGCCTCCACACATGGCCGTTATAATCAATGGTTCCTGGAGGGTGCGCAGGGCCTCTTTGCTGAAAACCTGATTGCGTAGCGCCTTTTTCAGTTTCAGGATTTCAGATTCTAAAAGCTGTTCCAACCTGGATTCACAGGCCATTGCCTTTAATGGTTTGATGGACATGAGCCCTTCAACAAGATGAGAGGTAACGGATTTTAGAAATTTGGTCTGCATGGCGCCTGCACGTCGCGACCAGGACACAAAACCATGAAGTAGTATAAACATAAAAAATCCGACCACCAGGGCAGCAATCGTTACCTCTTTTGAAAGGGCGAATGCTATTGCAGTATATATGGCTATCTGGATAACAACTGCCAGGATTCTGCAAGAGATTACATAGGCATTGGATGCACGTTCCGCCTCGGTTGCAAGGGCATTCGCAAAACTGCCAAGGGGATGCTTGATAAAGTAGTTCCAGCGCGCCCTTATCAAACTACGTATTAATGAAAGGCGAAGATCCGTGGCAATATGAGCGGTTGTATATCCTACATGCCGGCCGGCAATAAGTAATAGCACCGCCTTTATGGTCATGACAAACACTATTGAAGAGAGCAGCACAATCAAGGTCGGTTGCAGGCCAATCAACGACAGCACATACTCTATGCTCTGCTTTATCCGACTACTGCTTTCAGACCCATCGCTTACGGTCATTTCCAGGATCGGCAGAAGCATGGAGATCCCAACTCCTTCCGCCAGACCTGCGATAAGGAAACATCCCAGAACAGTTATTGCGTGTTTAGGATATGACCGGATCAGGGTTTTGAATATTCGGAGGCTGTTGTGTGTTAGGAGAGCGATACTACACCCTCCTTTAGAAGAAAACGGGCCCAGTCAAAATCGAGTTGAGTGTCGATATCGACCGCTTTTTCAG
>JAYEFH010000094.1:0-3882 GCA_034658555.1 Thermodesulfobacteriota bacterium
CCCCGTAGGTCCGGCAGATCGTACTGGGGCGCCTCTTTGTTTACCCAGTTTACCCAGTTAAATCCGCTTTGGCCCTTATTTAACCGGGGTTAAACCCGCTTTTGCCTTTATTTAACCGGGGCGGCTGATTATTCTTTTATATTCGTGGCAAAAAACTAATTAACTTTTTTCCCAAACTCTTCAAAGCTTTTTACCCGAAGCGCTTGCCGAAGCATGTCTTTCAACCTTTCACGTGAATCTATACGCTTGATTTGTTCCGATAATTCACCGCTTACACCGCCAAAACGCTCGGTCAGGACCTCGATGAGCATATCCTGTGCATCCAGCAACATTCCTTTTTCAATACCGATTTTTTCTACACTCGTTACGTATGGCATCTTATATTCCTCCTCAAAAGAGATAAGGTTGCCCCAAAAACACCTGGAAAGTTTTTGCGGAAGAAACATCACCCAGTCAATAAATGAAAAAAGCTGAATCACATCTTTCTTGCTATAACCTTTTTGATAAAGCCGCTTTACCAGGTCAAATTTCCATCTGGTTCTCGCTTCCGGGTCGCTTCGGGTTTCCATTGCTTTTAGCTGAGATAGAACTATCAAAGCAAAAGGGTTTTTATCCTGCAAAAGTTTCTCTTCCCTTTTATTGTGATCCAGAATCTTCACCACAGGAAAACGCAAACTTACTTCACATCCCCATATTTCATAGCCGAACCGGTCAGGTCGCCATGAAACGCTCTCATCCGTCAAAACCGCCAGGCTTGCCACAGGCCTTCGATACCTGTCATAGGTTCTATAATTGTATACATACATCCGTTCGGAAAAATTTATCTCACTTGCGCCCTGCACTTCTATGTGTATCAACAGCCATGTCTCAAGGTCATCTTTCCGCCAGACCCGTACCAGTTTATCGAGATATCTTCTGCCTATTTCAGCTTCTTTTACAATGCTCTGGAATTCCTTATCCAGAAATTCATAGCCTTTCTCCCAGTTCAGATCCTTTTCAATCAGAGGAAAGAAAAATGCAAGAAATTGCCGAAAATAGGTTTCAAGGATATCCTTCCATGGACTGTCATAGTCTTGATTGATTTGTTCCATAAGCTCCACTCTATACGCTAATCCCTTAACGCCTGCGTAAGATATTTCCTGTCTGCGCCCTGTGGAATCCGAAGGCCATTCCTCCGGGGCGGCTAATTCAATCCCTAAATTCGCTCTCTGACCTCTGACCTCTGTCTTTCTCCGACTTCCGACCTCTGATCTCTGACATCTGGTACCGGGGCGGCTAATTATTCATTTCTTCTGCTTTTTCTTTTATATTCTTGCGATTTTTGCGCCTCTTTGCGGCTAATTATAGATTTTTCCTGCGCCTTTTTTCCTGCCCTGTTAAATTCCGAAAGGAGTATTTATCTGGGGCGGCTTTTTTGCTTGCCCTGTTAAATCTCTTTTGCACTTATTTAACCGGGGCGGCTAATTATTTTTTTATATTCTTGCGTATTTTGCGCCTTCTTGCGGCTAATCCAAAATGTCTTTTATGTTTTTAATAACATATTCCAACTGCTCATCCGTCATTGCCGAAAACATGGGCAAGCTTACACATCTTTCAAATACCCACTCGGCATTGGGAAACATCTCCGGCTTCAGCCCATATTTTTCCTTATAATATGTCATCCGGTGAAGCGGCTTATAATGAACGCTGGTCCCTATGTCTCGTTTTGCAAGCTCCTCAATGAAGCTATCTCTGTCAATGCCATTCTTTGTATTATCCGGCTCTATCAGAACATTGAATAAATACCATGAGTGATCCTCCATATTGCAGTGAATTCTAGGGAGAATAAGCCCGGGGATATCTTGAAATTCTTCATAATAAGTTTCAGCAACCCTCTGTCGTTTTTCCTGAAATATTTCAGCCTTTCTTAATTGATGGATCCCAAGGGCAGCATTGATGTCCGGCATATTGTATTTAAATCCAGGGGCAATCACATCATATTCCCAGGATACACCTGTTGAAAAACGATCCCAGACATCCCGGTTAATCCCGTGAAGCCACATCACTTTCACCCTTTTTGCAATCTCATCATCATCCGTACAGAGCATTCCCCCTTCACCTGTGGTCATGGTTTTGTCTGCATAAAAACTAAAACAGGTAACGTCCCCAAAGGTCCCTATCAACCTTCCTTTATACCGTGTAGGTATAGCATGAGCAGCATCTTCCAATACTTTGAGCTTTAGACTTTCAGCTTTCAGCTTAATGTTATCCATATCACAGGGATGCCCTCCGAAATGTACTGGGATTACCGCTTTAACATCTTGCGCCTTAAGCCTTAAGCCCTTAACCTCCAACGCCTTCTCTATCTGCGTTGCATTTATACAGAACGTTCTGGATCGCAGTCTACAAAAACAGGGTCTGCTCCCAAATATCGCACCACCTCCGCAGTCGCTGTAAAAGTAAATGTAGGAACTAAAACTTTGTTCCCTTCACTAATTCCTAGTGCTTCCAGAGCAAGATGGAGCGCAGCCGTGGCGGAATTTACCGCAAGTGCATGCTTTGCGCCCACAAATCTTGCGAAGTCTTCCTCAAATTTGGCGCATCGAGAAGCTGTAGTAAGCCAGCCACTCTTTATTACTGCAATGACCTCATTAATTTCTTCATCCCTACAATCAGGTATGGCAAAGGGTACTTTCATTTGTTTTGAATTCTGCTCCTATCTCTTTTTCATTTTTTGAATCTGTGTAATCCGCGTAATCTGTGGATGCAAAATCCTTCTCAAACCGGTCACACCGGGAGGCTGTCGTAAGCCATCCACTTTGAATGACAGCAACGACCTCAGCAATCTCTTCATCACCACAATCAGGTATAACAAACGGTACTTTCATGTATTTTGACTTCTGTTGCTATCTCTTTTTCATTTTCTGAATTTGCGTAATCTGCGGATTTTTTGTCCTCTGTCTTCTGTCTTCTGTCCTCTGTCTTCTGTCCTCTGACTTCCGCCTTCCCTGCCCAGTTGAACAGGGTCCCCCCAGGAAAATTCAACCGGGGTGCCCTCCCACCGGGGCGTAGGCCCCTATGGGCCGGAGGCTGTCCTCTGACTCACTGTCCTCCGTCCTCCGTAATCCGTCCTCCGTCCTCTGACTTCTACGCTTCCCGCTCTGCGCCCCAACAAATAAATCGCATGCGTCCTTAAAAAAGGAAACAACACCTCCAACCCATGCGCCAGCAACGGTGAAACCGGTGCCACCCGGCGCAAAATAGGAGGGGCCAGGGTGGGAACGATGTTTTATAGATAATCCGGGAAAAAGCCTCTTGATTTCACTTTTTCTGATTCCCACCGTATCCGGGTTTCGCGGATCGCTGATCCGGTAGTCGTAAATGAAGATCATACCACCCGACTTAAGGACGCTGACCATCTCCTCCGCCAGGGCTTTTCGTGCCAACGTCCCCCATTAATAAATGCTTTGATTCCCATCCTCAGAGTTTTGGCCTTCTCAATCCGGTCCTCGAGGAGATCAATGCCATGCGCTATGCTCTTTGCGCCATCCATCTTAATCATCTTTAGCCAGCCTGCCCCTCTGCGCCCTGTTGAATTCGGCGTTAGCCGAGCCATTCAACCGGGGCCCCGTTAAATTCACGTCAGTGACAGCGCAGCGTATTTCACCGGGGTAGCTCTGGGAGATGGTACTGGGGCGCCTTGGCCTGCCCTGTAGGTTCGGAAAATCGTACTGGGGCGGTTTATAAAGTAACAAAAGTGCCAACGTCCCCCATTATTCTTTGCCGCTTTCAGACTACCTTTATTGCCCCTGATTATGAATTCCTGGTTTTCAACCACTTCCATGACTTCGAAATAGTAGCTGGCTAAGTCGTCATGGTTTTCAGTAATATGGAACCATCTTT
>JAYEFH010000095.1:0-3870 GCA_034658555.1 Thermodesulfobacteriota bacterium
GTACCTTGATAGTTCTTGAATATGACCAAATTGTTTCACTTTGCAAATATGTTTCTGGTCATTGGTTATAAAAATAGCATCATTCAAAATTGCCAAAGCATGATATAAACAATCCGTCAATTCTGGATACCCACTTTTCTGATTTCCTGTTCTGGCAAGTTCAATAGCTTTCATGCGAACTTCGCTATTCGGAACAACAATATGCAGAACCGCCTGATTAGCCAATTTTTCAATATAGCGTAAATGCGTTTGGACCTCTACAAGATTGTCTAAATTACCACAAAGTACCTCTGTGATTTCATCTAACGCAAGACTTGGAACCAGTATTTGAATTTGCTCTAAAATAGCATCTTGAAGAATTTGTTTAGCTTTCTTGTTTAGTGACCTGGCATAGATATATTCCAGAAAAACATTCGCATCCAGCACGTAACGATTACTTACCATATTTCAGACTTGCCTGGATTTTTTTTTGTTTGCGCATGGACCGTAAAATATTTACAGGATCTTTATCTATCCCGATGGCCGGTAAACTGTTCAATTCTTCCAACAGTACTCTTTGACGAGAAGAAATTAAAGAATGTTGAGTATCTTGATCATTTGTATCCCGAAGTGGAACAATCTTGGCTAAAGGTTTCCCCTTCCTCTCAATAGTGACAATGTCTCCTTTATGAAAGACTTCATCCAATAATGTGCCAAATTGCCTGCGAGCCGAAGTTACATCAATGTTTCTTTCCATAAAATACCTCCTTTCAAAACCATATTAACTATATGACTTATTATAGTTGCGGACATAAAATTGTCAATTTTTTGGATCTGTCCGGTTAGCTTTTAGCCATTAGCGGTTAGCTTTGAAAAATCAGGGCATTACAATTAGAAATAACACCCAACGAGTGAAAGTTTGTAAGGCTTATCGTGGATTAGTGGGAAGATTCCGCAAATTCACTGCCATAGACTATCTGTGTTGCTGCTACAAGCCATTAGTTTGTGGTTATTTTTCAAACAGATAGCTAAGGCTAACCGCACGGTTGCAATTTTTCTGCGTTCTTTATAATAGGAGACCTAAGCACTGCTGCAAAAAACCCATCCGGGCCGCCTGAACTAGGAAAAATGACAAGCAACCCATCCCTATCTACAAGGCTCCTCGCTGCTGCCGGAAGCACCTTTTCCGTTGGAATAAGACCCCATCCGGGATGGCCGGAAAGGAAATCCTCCACTACTTCCCTGGTCTCCTCAGGCTCCAGGGTGCAGGTTGCATAGACCATGGTGCCTCCGGGTCTGATTAAAGGGGCAAGGCCATTGAGCAAAGACCTTTGTTGAGAAGCCAATTCCGACATTGAAGCACTGGTGCGATTCCATTTGATGTCAGGGTGCCGTCTTATGACACCAAGGCCTGAGCAGGAAGCGTCAACGAGGATACGGTGATATCTGCCCTCCAGATCGGGAAGTCTTGCATTAAACAATTCAAAAGGAATACAGGAAATACACTTTATCCCCAGTCTTTCCTGATTTTCCTTTAGAAGTTCCAGGCGGGCATCATTCCTGTCTGTGGCCTCTACAACTCCCTGATCTCTGATCAACTCTGCAATATGAGTCGTCTTACCACCAGGCCCGGCGCAGACATCGAGTATGATTTCCCCGGGCATTGGGGCCAAACAGTACGAGACCAGTTGTGCCGCCTCGTCCTGTACCTGAAACCACCCTTGCTTGAAACCGGGGATTGCCACAGGAGATCCGGAATAACTACGAATCATTACAGCCTCAGGCGCATAGCGACCCGGAACAGCATCTATTCCATGACCTGCCAGGTTATTAAGGACTTGTTCCCTTGTTATGGTCAGGGTATTAACCCTGAGAGTCAGCGGGGCCTTTATATTATTGGCTCTACAGACGGCCTGTGCTTCTTCAAGTCCGTATCTCCCCACCCATCTATTGACCATCCAACGCGGGTGGGATGTCTCAATGGCAAGCATTTCAACTGCATCAAGGCCCATCGTGTCCTCACACCTTCGGGCTATTCCCGCCCCAAGAGACTCTCGCCTTTCAGCCACCCGGCGAAGAACGGCATTTACCAGACCGGAGGCCCAGGCATTATTGGATGACTTTACACCTTTAACCGCCTCATTCACTGCGGCTGAGAATGGAATGCGGTCAAGAAACAGAATCTGAAAGACCCCAATTCTCAAATGTGACCTGACTATGGTTGAAAGTCTCTTCTTTTTGGAGGCAAGCAGGAAATCTATGTGCCGGTCCAGGAGTACTAACCATCTCACCACTCCAAAGACCAACTCACGAACAAGGGCTCTGTCTCTGGCAGACCATGGACCTGTGTTCTCAAGGAAATCCTCTGTTAATTGCGCCAAAGGCGGACGCTTGACCGGCGGAACACCCTCCCACTTAAGGAGGACTGAAGCAGCAAGCCGGCGGGTGGTAATCCTGCGCTTAGTCTTCTTCATGAGAGCGCATTCACATTTTTCAAATCAACCCTGCTTCCTGGAAACTGAAGTATCCCTTTTTTGTCACAATAATATGATCAAGGACTCTGATACCAAGTATCTTCCCTGCCTCTGTCAGTTGTTCCTGTATTTTTAAATCGCTGTTGCTCGGTTTGAGGTCGCCGGAAGGATGATTGTGGGCAAAAATAACAGCCGCGGCCCTGTCTGATATGACATCCGCATAGACTTCACGTGGATGAACCGGACTACGGTCAACCAGCCCAATCGTGACAATCCTCTTTTCAATCACTTCATGGGCGCCATTAAGGGAAATGCAGACAAAATGCTCTTGCTTTTTATCGGCAATATCGGCCAAAAGAGGTATCACATCCTGGGCTCCGGTTATCTTTACAGCATCTTTAATCAGATACCGTCTTGCCAGTTCAAAAGCCGATAGGATCTGGGCGGCCTTTGCCAGGCCAATTCCACGCACCGCCGTGAGGTGTTCAATAGTAAGATTTTTCCTGTAGTTGCGGATCAGTTTAGCAACACTGCGGGATATTGTTCTGAGATCATGGCCTTTTACACCTCTCCCCAGAATTGCGGCCACCAGTTCCTCATCAGTTAAAGCGGATGCACCCCTTTCCTTAAGTTTTTCCCTGGGGCGATTATGAGCAGGCAGGTCTTTGATATTTTTCATGTTTATACATAGGGGCGAACCTATGTGTTCGCCCTGTTTGCTGGTATCGGGCCATTTATTACGATTGTATCACATTCAACCTATTATAAACCTTAAGCAACATCCATTCTTTCACAACATCACCAAAGGACTTGTCATCCATAATTTTTGTAAATATATCCTGGTTACCGTCCATTCTCTCGATCAATTTATTGAGGAACTTATCCTCAAATCCAAACTTAAAATTGTCAATGCTGTTATTTCTGGCCTGCTCTGATAATTTTTCATCCGCAACCAGTTCCTCTTCAATTTGAGTGAAGAAATATTTATCAGCGTCAGTAAAATCCGTTCCAAATTTATCGTTTAAAATTTCAATAATCTCCGAGAGCCTGGCCAATTCTTCTTTTTCTTTTTTTGTCCCTGCCTCAGTTATTGGATGAAGTGCACTCTCACTATCTTTTTCAAGTACAATTGTGCCTTCTCTTATTTTTTGCAGCCTGTAGTATTCCAAAGCCACTTCATCGTGGATTTTAAATCTATCTGAAACATCCCGCTTCGGCAGCTTGTTGAGGAGAAGGCGCGCGTACGCGTAAAACTTTTCCAAATCCATATCCGCAAACGGCATGAGCTGGGACAAAAATGCATAAAGCCGGATAAAAACAGTCAGGGTGTGTTTGAAATCTTCCTGTTCCTCTTCGTCTTTCACGGCCAGGTAACGGTCAACCGCGGGATCGATGAAGGAATTGAGCATGGCGTGGT
>JAYEFH010000096.1:0-3865 GCA_034658555.1 Thermodesulfobacteriota bacterium
GGTTGAACCCGAAACTATTTTGTTCATGTGACCTCGCATAAAACGTAGTATTTAAAATTCTACGTTACGTTAAAGCGACAAAAAAGTCTCGAAGAAAATGGCCTCCCCCAAATCCGTTATAATCAGGCAAATACTATGCCGAACAGTATTGATCCAAAATATTGAAAATGAATTAGAAACGGGAAAGAAATGAAAGATATTAGATCAATCAGCCCAAGCACCCAAATTTGCGCTGTTATTGGTAATCCGATTGCGCACAGTCTTTCACCGGCAATTCATAATGCCGCTTTTGCGGAGCTGGATCTGGATTTCGTTTATGTGGCTTATCGGGTCGAGGACGCAAAAAATGCATTGGCAGGTATGCGGGCGTTAAATAATTTTCGAGGCATGAGTGTCACTATTCCGCATAAAATTGAAATAATGAAATATGTGGATGAAATATCAGAAGTAGATCGTTCAATCGGTTCAATTAATACGGTTATTAATGAACAGGGCAAGTTGGTCGGGTTGGGCACGGATGGGCCGGGTGCGTTAAAGACCATTGTTGATGCCGGAGTAGAAATTGACGGTAAAAATATCTTAATGTTGGGCTCAGGCGGTGTGGCGCGGGCGATTTCCTTTACTCTCGCCCGGGATGCCAAGCTGGGGGAACTGTCAATTTTGGATGTTAGTAAAAATATGATGCAGCAGTTAACGGCTGATTTAAGGGCCGGCACCGATGCTATTATCAAATCAGAATTACTGACCGGGAGATCACTTGCCGCAGCGATGGATAATGCTGATGTAATCATTCACTGTACGCCTGTCGGCATGCATCCAAACGAAGATGCTTCCCTGATTCCTGCTGAGTTTTTTAGACCTGAGCAGGTTATCTATGATGTTGTATATACGCCCCTTGAAACCAAACTGCTTACCGAGGCCAAGTCTCGCGGCCTTAAAGTAATTTCAGGAGTCGATATGTTTATCAACCAGGCGGTCTTGCAATTTGAACGTTTTACAGGCGTTGAAGCACCTATCGGGATTATGCGCCGGGTAGTAATGGAATATTTGGAATCATGAATATAGTTCTGATAGGATATCGCGGTACCGGGAAAAGTGTAGTGGGAGAACTCCTTGCCGCGCGTCTCCGGATGCAGTGTATCGGTATGGATGCGAAAATAGTTAAAAGGGCTGGCATGTCAATTCCGGAAATTGTGGAAAAGTATGGTTGGCAGAAATTTCGAGATATAGAGTCTGAAGAGGCCCGAAAATTGGTAGGGCTTGATAATATTGTAATTGATACCGGTGGCGGGGTTATTGAACGTCCTGAAAATATTGAGGCCCTCCAAACAAACTCCTGCATATTTTGGCTGAAGGCCTCAGTGGACACGATCGTCTCGCGAATTCAAGGAGACAGTGAACGGCCGGCCTTGACCACTGGAAAAACTTTTACTGAAGAGATTACAGAAGTTTTGGAGCGAAGGCTTCCAAAATACAAAAGCGCTGCTCAATATGAAATTGATACAGACGATTTAACTTCGGAGCAAGTCGCAGACAGGGTTATTGAAATCCGGCGGCAGGTTAGCTCTTTGTATGTTAATTGTTCATAGCCTAAACTGAGAAAACAAAATTTGGGTTTCCGTTTTTCGAAAAAAGCGTAAACTGATTATTTATCTCCCGTTCCTTAAACG
This sequence comes from Thermodesulfobacteriota bacterium, assembly GCA_034658555.1. Lineage (GTDB taxonomy): Bacteria > Desulfobacterota > Dissulfuribacteria > Dissulfuribacterales > UBA3076 > UBA3076. The sequence goes on from JAYEFH010000096.1 coordinate 1,671, forward strand.
ATCCTTCCCTCATTCAACTTGTAATACTTATTGGACATTGCCTCTATCGTGGGCTGAACATGTGAAATTATGATCCATGCCTTTGCCTGATAGTTTTGTAGCACTGAGATAAGACGTTCCTTAGTCTTTTTGTCAAGACCGGTTGTGGGCTCATCCAGCAAAAGGATTTCAGGCCTCATGGACAATATGGTTGCCATTGAGACAAGCCGTTTTTCCCCTCCTGAGAGTTGATATGGGACCCTGTCTCTGAAGTGCGATATTCCCAGCTCCTCAAGTGTCTGCTCTGCCCTTTCTGTTGCCTCATGATGGTTCATTCCCATATTTAATGGCCCAAAGGCCACATCTTCCAGTACAGTGGGACAGAAGAGCTGGTCATCGGAATCCTGGAAGAGCAGGCCTATAGAGCGACGGATTTTTTTAAAGTCCTGTTCTGTTTCACGCCTTTCCCCGAATATGGTTATTGCCCCTTTAGTAGGATTGAGAAGGCCCAGTATTATATGGAATAAAGTCGTTTTGCCAGTACCATTTTCTCCCAAGAGGCCGATTTTGTCACCCTCTTCCAGGTGTAAACTGAGCCCTTCCAACACCTGATTTCCATTTGGGTATTGAAAGGATATTCCTTCAATATCTATCAGTGACATGGATTTATCCAATCAATCCCGATAATAAGAAAAAGATATACAGATGTGAAGCCGGCCAGGTAAAAATCCCGCGGGTGAAGGTGAAAATGCGAAAGCACCCAGAAGGTACCGTCGAAACCGCGACACAACATTGCTTTGTACACCCTCTCGCCCCTTTCAAGACTTTTGATGAACAAGGTCCCGATAAGATAGGCATAAGTTCGATAGGTATGCATGTTGGACCCGGGTTCAAATCCACGGACCTTGATGGCCTGTTTCATGCAGTGGAATTCAGAGTCAATAACGTGGAAATACCTCCAGGAGAAAAAGATTAGTTGAATCATCTTAGTTGGGACCCTGAAGTGCGCCAGGGCATGGGCCAGTGAAAATATGGTCGATGTTGAAAGCAGGGCCAGGTTTGCCAGTATTATCGCGTTGCATTTAAGACTTATCGACAGGGCCAGGTCCAGTCCCTCTGCCGTAATCACAATGGGGCCTAAGCGGGTAATGCCGGTCCCAGGTGTTGTCCACGGGAGTATAAGCCATAACATCAGGACAAAGATATTGACCACAAGCAGACGATGAAACACTTCCTTAAAAGAAAGACAAGCGGCTATTACCAGTAGCAAACCGCCTGAAAGAGCAAAGATCTGTCCTTCCAGACTTCCAAGACTCACGGTTACAACAGAATAGCCTACGGCGAGCAGGATCTTTACTCTGGGATCTGCAGAATGAAGTATGGATTTTCCCGAGGCAAAACGTTCGCAGGTCACTTTTCGCGCTTTTTCTGAGTGAGATACATTGCCAGACCCATCAATCCGGCAATATATCCAAGTCCTGCAACCACGTCTCTAAAACCAACCTTATCACCCTGTTCAGCCAATCTTAATAGTTGCTCCTTGACCGGATTGAGCTTGCGGTCAAGAATCTGTTCAAATTCCATACTGGTAAGGGTCAGTGTCCCTTTTGGTTCAGGATTTTCGGTAGTCTGCGGGCCTGCCTGCCCGGCTTCAGGGGCGGTAGTCCCCGATTTAACACCCTGTACAGATACCAGTGCCTCAGCCCGATGCCCCATTCCTGCTTCCAGCACAAGGCGGTACTCTTCGTTCCCAGGCGGCTTAAAGGAGAATTCTCCCTTTTTATCAGTCATTCCATGATAGACCTCTTTGCCCTCGGAATCAAGAACCAGGATAGTAGAGTCCATAGCCTTGTTACCGCCTGAAAAATAGCCTTCAGCCAGAATCATCTTAGCGTCATACCAGGCAAACAGGTTGACCCTGTGTGCATGGGCCTGGCTGCAAATCCCAATCAGAATCGGGATAATGATTATGGAAACAAGCCCCAATTTAGCTGCTCTGAAATGCATATTCCCCTTTATTACCTCAGGTTTTGTCTTTAAGAGAAAGGAGATTAGCAAAACAGAAAGTACACCTTCAGCAATGGCAATAGGTATGTGGGCTACAAAAATGAGCTTGCTTACGGCGACAAACGACTCTCCGGATAATGCCAGAGAGCCTGCCACCATAGCCGCACTCATGATAATAGCGCCTGCTCCGGCAATGGCCGTCATCACCA
>JAYEFH010000097.1:0-15250 GCA_034658555.1 Thermodesulfobacteriota bacterium
TGGTGACAATGTAACTTTTGATGTTTCGATGATTCAGCCCATAGCCATGGAAGAGGGAGTTCGATTTGCGATCCGCGAAGGTGGCCGAACAGTCGGGGCCGGCGTGGTAACCAAAATCATAGAGTAGCTATGCTATATTCATTAATTAAAGTGAGATTGAGGAATGAGGGATGATGATCCCAACCCAGAGAATAAGGATTCGTCTCAAGGCATACGATCACAAGCAACTTGATCAGTCTGTGGGCGAAATCGTAGATACGGTGAAACGGACAGGAGCCCGTCTTGGCGGGCCAATTCCGCTACCTACTTCGATTAGACGCTTTACCGTTTTGCGTTCTCCTCATGTAGACAAGAAGTCGAGGGAGCAGTTTGAGGTCCGTACCCACAAGAGACTTGTAGATATCCTGGAGCCCACACAACAGACAATAGATGCCTTGATGAAGTTAGAGTTGTCTGCCGGGGTGGATGTTGAAATTAAATTATAGGAATACGGCAATGTCGAATTTAACAGGCATGATGGGCCGCAAGGTAGGAATGACCCAGGTCTTTTCCGAGGACGGTCAGGTCGTCCCAGTCACAGTGCTGGAAGTTGGTCCATGTACCGTGCTTCAAAAAAAGACAGTGAAAAGAGAGGGCTATAATGCCTTGCAATTCGGGTTTTCTCCAAAGCCTTTAAGCAGGCTGAAGCTTCCTGAACAGGGTCATGTGAAAAAAGCGGGGTTGTCCCATGGTTTTCGCTATGTCCGGGAGATATCAGTAGAGAATCCTGATATCTTTGATGTGGGCCAGGTCCTTACATTAAAGGATATGGAGATTAGCCAGTTAGTAGACATAGCCGGAGTGAGCAAAGGTCGTGGTTTTTCCGGAACGATAAAACGTTACGGATTTTCCAGAGGTCCTATGGGCCATGGATCCAAACATCATAGAGCAGTAGGCTCTGTGGGACAAAGTGCTACTCCATCCAGGGTCGTCAAGGGCAAAAAGATGCCTGGCCGAATGGGAGGCAATCGTGTTACCGTGAAAAATTCGATGGTTGTTGATGTGCGACCTGAGGAGAACCTGTTGCTGGTTAAGGGAGGTGTCCCGGGTGCTATCAATCAACTTGTATTTGTGCGATTAAAATAGAGGAGACCTGGCAATCCATGACAACTCTGGCAGTTTATAACGCACAGAAAGAGAAAGTCGGTGAGGTTACGGTGAGTGACACCGTTTTTGGCGTAACACCGAAGGAAGGCGTACTTCACGAAGTGGTGAAGTGGCAGTTGGCCGGAAAGCGGGCAGGCACAGCTTGCGTCAAGACGCGAAGTGAAGTCAGTGGAAGCGGCAAAAAACCATACCGTCAGAAAGGGACGGGTCGTGCCCGTGCAGGCAGCAATAAGTCGCCTTTGTGGAAACGAGGGGGTTCGGTATTTGGTCCGAAACCACGGGATTACAGCTACAGCTTGCCTAAAAAGGTCCGGCGTCTGGCACTGAGAATGGCGTTGAGCACAAAAATCGAGGGCGATCGTCTTTTAGTTCTGAGGGATTTTGGCCTGGAGCAAATAAAAACCAAGGACATGAAAGGTCTGCTTGACCGCTTTGATATAAAGAAGGCCGTAATAGTGACCGACACGCCGGATCAGACTCTGGAATTATCCTCGCGGAATATTCCCAATGTTAAGATTCTGCCTTTGAAAGGCATTAATGTGTATGATTTATTGAAATACGAATATGTGATAATCAAGGAACCTGCAGTTGAAATGATCGAGGAGAGACTGAAGCCATGAAGGAACTGTATTCGGTGATAAAGGCTCCTCTGATTACCGAGAAGGCCACTTTACAGAAAGAGATGGCAAATCAGTTAGTCTTTAAGGTTGATCAAAAGGCGAATAAAATCGAAATAAAAACTGCGGTGGAAAAAATCTTTAAAGTGAAAGTTCTGTCTGTCCAGACCATCAAGGTCAAAGGAAAGCCCAAAAGGGTCGGCCGGTTTGCAGGTAAGCGCTCGGGTATTAAAAAAGCCGTTGTAAGATTATATCCCGGGGAAAGTATTGAGTTTTTTGAGGGTGTATAATGCCAATTAAAAAATACAAGCCAACATCTCCGGCCAGACGCGGCATGACTGTATTGGTAGACCGTGAAATTAGTGGTAAGGCTCCGGAAAAATCATTGGTTGAGCCCCTTAAGCGCAGTGGCGGGAGAAACGTCTACGGGAGGATTACTGCCAGGCATAGAGGCGGTGGGCACCGACGTAAATACAGGACAATAGATTTTCGGAGACATAAACTCGGTGTGCCTGCAAAAGTGGCTGCTATCGAGTATGATCCCAACAGGTCTTCCCGAATCGCTCTGTTGAATTATCTTGACGGAGAAAAGAGATATATTCTGGCTCCTTTAGGAATCAAGGTCGGTGGATTCGTTATTTCCGACGACGTAGCGGATATACACCCTGGAAATTGCATGCCCTTAAAGAATATTCCATTGGGTACTCAGGTCCATAACGTGGAGTTACGCCCTGGTAAGGGAGGACAGATAGTAAGGAGTGCCGGTGGTTCAGCTCAGGTAATGGCCAAGGAAGGCAAATACGTACAATTGCGCCTTCCAAGTGGAGAAGTAAGAATGTTTCTTAATACCTGCAGGGCTACTGTTGGTCAGGTAGGAAATCTCGATCATGAAAATGTTAAACTGGGTAAAGCCGGCAGAAGCCGGTGGCTTGGGATACGTCCGAGTGTGCGTGGAGTAGCCATGAATCCTGTTGATCATCCCATGGGCGGTGGCGAAGGGAAGTCTTCCGGCGGCAGACATCCTTGCAGTCCATGGGGAATGCCGGCAAAGGGATATCGCACAAGAAAAAATAACAAGCCCAGCAATGCATTCATAGTACGAAACAGACATAAAAAGAAGTAACCTTAGGGAAATTTAGGGATTACCAATTGAAAAATTGAAGGTATTTTATTGATTCTAATTCCTCAATTGTTTTTTAACTTACAGCAGATAGGAGAAAACAGGTGCCCAGGTCGGTAAAAAAAGGTCCTTTTGTTGATGATCACCTGATGAAAAAAGTGATTAAGGCCATTGAGACTAAAGACAGGCGTGTTATCAAAACCTGGTCTAGACGATCCATGGTTGTGCCTGATATGGTGGGGCTCACCTTTGCAGTGCACAATGGCAGAAAATTTATCCCTGTATTTATTACTGAAAATATGGTCGGGCACAAACTTGGTGAATTTTCGCCGACCCGTACATATTATGGTCACGTTGCTGATAAAAAATCCAGGATTCGGAAAACGTAAGAGAGGGCAGTGCACTAATGGAAGCCAGGGCAGTTGCCAAATACTTAAGAATTTCTCCGCAAAAGACTCGGCTGGTTGCTGATGTGGTTCGCGGCAAGTCTGCAGGAGAGGCATTGCAGATTCTCGGTTACATGCCCAAAAAGGGCGCAAGGATGATTAAAAAGGTGCTTGAATCAGCTTTGGCCAATGCGGATCAAAATCCAAATATTGATGTGGATATTCTGTACATTAAAAAAATTATGGTGGATCAAGGCCCCCAGCTGAAAAGATTTCATCCCAGAGCAATGGGCAGGGCCTACAGAATACAGCATCGTTTCTCGCACATAACGATAGTATTGGACGAGGGATAAATTAATATGAACGGGAAAATCAGGAGGACACCTTGGGTCAGAAAGTAAACCCGATCGGCCTCAGGCTACAAATAACGCGCACATGGGACTCGCGTTGGTTTTCGGAGAAAGAATATCCCGCACTGATCCTTGAGGACTACAAGATCAGAAAATACATTAAAAATAGAGTTTATCATGCGGGAATATCCAAAATTGAGATAGAAAGGGCTGCACAGAGATTGCGCATTCGCATATTCACAGCGCGTCCCGGAATAATTATCGGTAAAAAAGGTGTGGAAATTGAGAGCCTGAAGCGGTCTTTGGAAAAGATAATCAAACGGCGGGTAATGGTTGACATTACGGAGGTCCGAAGACCGGAAATAGATGCACAACTGGTAGCTGAAAATGTTGCGGGTCAGCTTGTACGGCGCATTTCCTTCCGGCGAGCCATGAAGAGGGCTATCAGTATAGCACGCAAGTTTGGCGCGCAAGGCATAAGAATTGCTAGTGCCGGCCGTTTGGGGGGCGCTGAAATGTGCCGTACCGAGTGGTATCTGGATGGCAGAGTTCCCTTACACACCCTTCGGGCGGATATTGATTATGGTGTGGCTGAGGCAATGACCACATATGGGGTAATTGGTATCAAGGTGTGGGTGTTCAAGGGAGAAGTTCTGCCTGACAAAGAGTCAGAAGTTGCGGCAATGGAAATATAGGTAACCGTTCACGGGTTCAAAGGTTCAGAGGTTCATAGATTCAAAGGTTCAGGGTTTACTGAAAATCCGAGAGGAATAAATGCTTAGCCCAAAGAAAGTTAAATATCGCAAGCAACAAAAAGGTCGCATAAGAGGCATGGCGCAACGCGGAAATAGCCTGTCTTTTGGCGATTACGGCCTTAAGGCTATTGGCCGTGGCAGGCTCACAGCCGAGCAGATAGAGGCAGCTAGGATTGCTATTACAAGGCGCGTTAAGCGTCATGGGAAAATATGGATACGAATATTTCCGGATAAGCCTGTCACCAGTAAGCCTGCCGAGACCAGAATGGGTAAGGGTAAGGGCGCAGTGGATTCATGGGTGGCACTGATAAAGCCAGGCAGGATGCTTTATGAGATGGAGGGTGTAGATGAGGTTTCCGCCAGGGAGGCTCTGAGGCTGGCACAATATAAGCTGCCCATTCCTACTAAGATTGTCGCTAGGAGTGAAATGCCATGAGCGTAGCTGATAAACTTAGGGAACTGAGTATGGAAGAAATCCAACAGAAAGAAAAGGACCTTCGACAGGAGCTTTTTAATCTTCGGTTTCAGCAAGCTACTCACCAATTGGAAAACATAATGAGGATTCGTACTGTGAGGCGTTCAATAGCAAGAGCTAAAACAGTACTTGCAGAAAAAACTATTGATTCTGAGGTCTAGTAATGGAGTGGAACAGGGCATGAATGCCGACAAAAAATCTCGCAGAACACTTATTGGCACTGTTGCCAGCGACAAGATGGAAAAAACAGTGGTTGTTAAGGTTGTTCGGCGATTACAGCATCCAATGTATGGGAAGTATATACAGCGGCAAAAGAAGTATATGGCTCATGATAGAGAAAATAGCTGCAGAATAGGCGACAAAATTCTAATAGAAGAGTATCGTCCTCTGAGTCGACATAAACGTTGGGTCGTTAAAAGGATTCTTGAAAAGGCTCTCTAGAACAGGAAAAGAAAGGAAAGGATCATATCATGATCCAGCAAGAAACATTATTAAATGTCGCGGATAATTCCGGTGCAAAACGCGTGTGTTGTATTCGGGTTTTGGGTGGAACCCGTAGGCGTGTTGCAAGTATAGGGGATACGGTGGTCGTTTCGGTCAAGGAGGCCATACCAAATTCCAAAGTGAAAAAAGGTGAAGTGGTTAAAGCCGTTGTAGTGCGGACCAAAAAGGAGATATCCCGGGTTGATGGTTCTTGGATACGGTTCGACGAGAACGCAGCGGTTTTGATAAACCAATATGGAGAACCGGTGGGTACTCGAATTTTCGGACCAGTGGCCAGGGAATTAAGGGCAAAGCGTTATATGAAGATAATATCGCTTGCACCCGAGGTGCTTTAGTCCAAGGAGACCGGATCAATGAAGACCGTAAAGACATATCTGAGAAAAAATGACCGGGTAATGGTAAAATCCGGCAGGGACAAGGGTAAGGTCGGCAAAATTCTCTCCATTTTGCCTGCAAAGGAAAGAGCACTTGTTGAGGGCGCACAGATGGTCAAGCGTCATACAAAACCGGGTCCTGGTACAGGAGGCGGTATTTTAGAGAAGGAAGCATCCATCCACTTGTCTAATCTCATGCTAATTTGTCCCAAATGTACTGAGTCAGCGCGAATATCCAGGAAGATTCTGGGAGATGGCAATAAAGTCCGCGTCTGCAAGAAATGCGGAGAGGTCATTCCGACAGAAAAAAAGTAGGCCTTGTGGAGGCATTTAGGCATGGTTCTCTTAGAAGAGAGATATCAGAAAGAATGTGTTCCGAAATTAATGGAACATTTTGGATATAAGAATCGGCACCAAGTACCCAAAATCGAAAAAGTGATTTTGAATATGGGGCTTGGTGAGGCAATTGAAAATCCAAAAATTATAGACTCTGCGGTTAAGGAATTAACCCTTATATCCGGGCAAAAACCGGTAGTCACGAAGGCCAGGAAATCAATTGCAGCCTTTAAGGTGAGAGAAGGAATGCCAATAGGGTGTCGTGTCACTCTCAGAAGGCAAAGAATGTATGATTTTCTTACAAAGTTTATTAACATTGCTATTCCCAGGATCAGGGATTTCAGGGGCGTATCGCCGAAGGCTTTTGATGGAAAGGGCAATTACACTTTGGGCATTAAGGAACAGATTATCTTTCCAGAGATTGACTATGACAAAATTGACAAGATCAAGGGAATGAATGTGACAATAGTTACGAGTGCAAAAACCGATGATGAATCTCGGTACTTGTTGGACGTTTTAGGTATGCCGTTTCGTAAGTAGAGTTTATTGAGGAGAGACCTTTGGCTAAAAAGGCGTTGATAAATAAGGCACAGAGGAAACCCAAATTTGGTGTCAGAAAGTATAATAGATGTCCGGTTTGTGGCCGTCCACGTGCCTTTATCAGAAAATTTGGCTTATGCAGAATATGTTTCAGAAAAATGGCATCTCAGGGGGTAATCCCCGGGGTGACCAAAGCCAGTTGGTAGCTGTAAAACTCCATACATTTGGGAGAGTTTGAATATGTCTATGACTGATCCTGTAGCGGATATGCTTACACGGCTCAGAAATGCCAATAAAGCAAGGCATGACAGAGTTGATATCCCTTCTTCTAATTTGAAGGTGGGAATCGCAAAACTTCTTAAGAAAGAAGGCTATATAAGCAACTTTCGTATTTTTAAGGACAAACGACAGAAAATTCTTCGTTTGTTTCTCAGATACTCTGAGGGGCAGCCTATTATTCTTGGATTAAAAAGAATAAGCAGTCCTGGATGCCGGGTATATTGTAAACAAAGTACAATTCCGAAGATAAGGTCCGGGCTTGGCACAGCAATGATTTCTACATCAAGGGGCATCATGACAGATGTCGAGGCCAGGCAAAATAACATAGGCGGAGAAGTTCTCTGCGCCATTTGGTAGTCTGGAGTTTTTTCATGTCTCGAATCGGTAAAAGACCCATAAACGTCCCTTCAGGGGCCAAGGTCACCTTAGATGGACGTATTATTACTGTTCAGGGTCCCAAGGGTACCTTGAGCAGGGAAATACATCCCTTGGCAAGTGTTGAAAAAGATGGTGAATTCCTGGTAGTCAGGAGAGCTGACGATACAAGGCAGGGTCGATCAATACATGGGTTGTTTCGAACACTTATAAACAACATGGTAGTCGGGGTCACAAAAGGATTTACGCGGGAGCTTCTGGTAATAGGAGTCGGTTATAAAATTGAGGAGAAGGAGAATGAGCTGGTTTTTCACGTTGGCTATTCTCATCCGATAGAGTTTCCTCTTCCTGAAGGAATCAAGGCTCGGGTAGAGCGGCAAAAGGAAATTCGGGTCATCCTGGAAGGATATGATAAGGAACTTTTGGGACTTACTGCTTCGAGAATCCGGTCTCTTAGGCCACCAGAGCCTTATAAAGGCAAGGGAATCAGGTATGCGGATGAACAAATAATCCGCAAAGCTGGAAAGACTGCTGCACAGTAGTTATGGATTTTAGAATCATTAGCAATATTGCATATGGAAGTAATTATGGCAAAGACCAGTCCTAGGCTGAAGGCGCGTTTAAGGCGTAAACAGCACATACGAAAGCATATATCAGGGACAGCAGAGCGCCCGCGGATGGTAGTGTTTCGAAGCAGCAAACACATATACGCTCAGATTATCAATGATGAACAAGGTGTTACAATTGTGGCTGCTTCTTCGTTAACGCCTGAGATCAAAAGCAAGGCAGGCGATCTTGAAGACAAAAAAGCTATGGCCAAAGAGGTCGGCAGGTTTATCGCCCAAAGGGCTAAGGAAAACGGTATCAATGCCATAGCATTTGATCGTGGTGGATATCTTTATCATGGCCGAATTAAGGCTCTTGTTGATGCGGCCAGAGAAGTCGGCCTTGATTTTTGAATTATAATAGGTAGCTGCTGTAAGGGGGCGGAGTTGCAGAAAAGACATATAGATAATGACCAGGAACTGATAGAAAAAGTGGTCTATATTAACCGGGTGGCTAAGGTAGTCAAAGGTGGAAGACGCTTCAGCTTCAGTGCTCTTTCTGTGGTTGGTGATGGGGCAGGTAAAGTTGGTTTTGCCATGGGAAAGGCCAGAGAAGTTCCAGAGGCTCTCAGAAAAGCCCGTGAGAAAGCCACTAAGTCTATGATCAAGATACCGATGGTAAGCAAAACAATACCCCACAAAGTGATTGGACATTTTGGAGCAGGCAGGGTTTTGTTGAAACCTGCGTCACCTGGTACCGGAGTTATAGCCGGAGCTGTAGTAAGGGCCATTATGGAGGCAGCGGGAATTCAGGATATATTGACAAAGTGCCTTGGCACCAAAAATCCGCATAATGTAATGCATGCCACATTTAATGGTCTGGACGTCTTACGTATTTCCGTATCCAGGGCAAAGTGCCGTGGCAAAACCGTAGAAAAAACAACGGCATAATTTAGGGATTGAGGGTAATTTATTTAATTATAATTCCTTAATTTCTAAATTTGTTTATTTATCAGGAGCCCATATGATTACATTGGATTCATTAAGACCTCATCCCGGATCCAAACGCGCGAGAAAACGCGTTGGAAGAGGACAGGGGTCTGGACATGGTAAAACGGCCTGCCGGGGTGAGAATGGCCAAAAATCCCGATCCGGTGGCAATATTCGTCCAGGATTCGAAGGCGGTCAGATGCCGTTGTATAGAAAACTCCCCAAAAGGGGTTTCAAGAACCGTTTCAGAAAAGTCTATGGCGTATTGAACATTGGTGATTTGTCAGAGATCAGGCATGAAGGAGTGGTGGATATCGCCGTTTTGAAAGCATTGGGATTAGTACGTAAGCGCCATCATCTCTTAAAAATATTAGGCGGCGGGGAGATACAGCAGCCGGTAACGGTTCGCGCCCACGCGGTCAGTGAAACTGCTAAAAATAAAATAGAGACTGCTGGTGGACGGATAGAGATCATTACGGACCGGGGCCAGGAGACAAATATTGTTTAAGGGATTAGGGGGTATAGGCCAAGTACCGGAGTTGCGTAAACGCATTGGTTTTACGTTACTTATGCTGGCTGTATATCGAGTTGGAGTCCAGATTCCTACTCCTGGTATTGATGTTGCCGCCATGGCGTCCTTTTTCGATCGTGCTCAGGGAACGCTGTTTGGTATGTTTAATATGTTTTCAGGTGGGGCGCTTGAGAATATGTCCATTTTATCTTTGGGCATAATGCCTTATATCAGCGCCTCCATCATTATTCAGCTTCTTACAGTAGCCATTCCGCATCTTGAGGCCTTAAAAAAGGAAGGTGAGGCAGGAAGAAAGAAGATCAGTCAGTATACCAGGTATGGTACAGTGGGCTTGAGCATTATTCAAGGACTTGGGATAGCCATTACTCTTGAGAGTCTGACAGCTCCGGGTGGTGCTCCGGTCGTAGCAGAGCCCGGCTGGCCTTTTCGGCTCTTAAGTGCTCTGACCTTTATGTCAGGGACGGTATTTTTGATGTGGCTCGGAGAGCAGATTACGGAAAGAGGTGTTGGTAATGGTATTTCGCTGATTATTTTCGCCGGCATTGTAGCCAGGATGCCTTCAGCCATGATAGACACGTTCAGTTTGATGCGTACAGGTGATATACACCTGGCTCTAGTTATATTTCTTTTAGTGATGATGGTTGCGGTAATTGGATTTATCTGCTTTATGGAGCGGTCTCACAGGCGTATTCCAGTCCAATACGCCAGAAGAGTAGTGGGACGAAAGGTATATGGAGGGCAAAGCACCCATCTACCTCTAAAAGTGAATACTGCAGGAGTAATACCACCGATTTTTGCGTCATCTATTATGATGTTTCCTGCAACCATAGCCAATTTTATCCAGGTACCCTGGATGCAGAGTGTAGCTCAGGGTCTGAGACCCGGAAGTTTGTTTTATGAGACGGTCTTTGTAATGGCCATTATCTTTTTCTGTTATTTTTATACAGCCATGATTTTCAATCCGGTTGATATAGCAGATAATATGAAGAAACATGGGGGTTATGTCCCAGGTCTCAGACCGGGAAGGCGTACGTCTGAATATATTGACAGGGTCCTGACCAGGATTACTCTGATAGGTGCTATTTATGTTTCTGCGATTTGCGTATTACCAAGTATATTGATTTCAAAGTTAAATGTGCCTTTTTATTTTGGTGGAACGGCCCTTCTGATTGTTGTAGGTGTGGGAATGGATACCATGGCTCAAATTGAATCCCATCTTATCACCAGGAGCTACGAAGGGTTTATGAAGGGAACCAAGCTGAAGGGAAGAAGGTAGAATGATTACAAAAGGAACAAAGGTAAATTAGATGTCCAAAGGTGATGCAATACAGGTTGAGGGAAAGGTTCTTGAAACTTTACCTAATGCCATGTTTCGCGTTGAGCTTGAAAATGGTCACAAAGTACTTGCACATATTTCAGGTAAAATGCGTATGCACTATATAAAAATATTGCCTGGTGATACAGTGACCGTAGAGCTGTCGCCCTATGACCTGTCCAGGGGTCGTGTTGTATATAGGGCCAGGTAGATTTAATTCTGGTCCGAAAGAGCAAAGAGGAATATGCTATGAAAGTAAAAGCATCAATCAGGCGTCGTTGTAAGGACTGCAAAATAATCCGACGCAGAGGCATACTACGAGTGCTTTGCAAAAATCCAAGGCACAAACAGCGACAAGGATAGCTAGGGGGTGATCTGTGGCAAGAATTGCAGGCGTGGAACTGCCAAAGAATAAGAGGCTGGAGATTGCGCTCACGTATGTTTATGGGATTGGACGTACGACTTCCCAACAAATTTTGGATAAGGCGGAAATTGACAGAAACAAAAAATCCGATGATTTGACGGATCAAGATATCACGTCGCTACGGAAGATTATCGATGCCGATTATAAAGTTGAGGGAGATCTTCGCAGAGAGGTGTCATTAAACATCAAGCGATTGATGGATTTTGGCAGTTATCGGGGACTTAGACATCGTAGAGGACTTCCGGTTAATGGACAGCGTACCAAAACAAATGCTCGTACACGAAAAGGTCCCAGGCGCTCAGTAGTCAAAAAGAAGAGAAGAATTTAGTAATGGAGGTCCGAGTATATGGCATCACCGAGAAAAGGTGGCCGAAAAGAAAAGAAGAATGTGCCGGAAGGTATTGTGCACATACGATCTACTTTTAACAATACTATAATTAATATCACTGATAAACAGGGGAATACAATTTCGTGGTCAAGTGCAGGGACCCAGGGTTTTAAGGGTTCGAGGAAAGGCACTCCGTTTGCCGCCCAGGTAGCGGCTGAAAACGCCGTAAGAAAAGCAGCAGACCATGGCATGAGAAGTGTTGAAGTGCATCTCAGGGGACCAGGTTCTGGAAGAGAGGCCGCAGTGCGGGCCCTCCAGATAGCAGGATTTAAAATCTCAGTTATTCGAGATGTAACATCAATACCTCATAACGGTTGCAGATCTCCAAAAAGACGGAGAGTATAGGATTGCATAAGTAGGTTTATTTATATGTGTTCAAGTTACCGGAGGAAATATTTTGGCTAGATATACAGGACCACGATGTCGCTTGTGTCGCAGAGAGGGTTGTAAACTTTTTCTTAAGGGAGACAGGTGTTATTCAGATAAGTGTGCCTTTGAAAAACGCAGTTATGTCCCGGGAGAACATGGACAGGGCCGGATAAAAGTTTCTGACTATGGGATTCGGTTGAGAGAGAAACAGCGGGTTCGGCGTATGTATGGATTACAGGAGGCACAATTTAGGAGTTATTTTGATAAAGCTGATCGTCAAAAGGGGGTCACCGGTACTAATCTTCTAGTACTTCTGGAGAGACGTCTTGACGGTGTAGTCTATCGTCTTGGCTTTGCTGAGTCCCGATCACAAGCTCGTCAGTTAGTCCGTCATGGACATTTTATCATAAATGGGAAAAAAGTGGACATACCGTCTTTTTTGGTAAAGCAGGGAGACGAGATCAAGGTAACAGAGAAGAGTAAATCTATAGCTCCACTGAAACAGGCGATGGGGGCAATTGCCCGCAGGGGTGTGCCTGAGTGGTTGGAACTGGATGAGGATAAGTTGCAGGGAACAGTGAAGGCAATGCCTGAACGAGGGCATATAACTATGCCCATTCAGGAACAGCTAATAATTGAATTCTACTCTAAGTAATAACCTGTGACACTGCTGACCCTAGAGCAAAAGAATTTAATTATATCCGGAGTTCAAGAGGCTTAGATAGACAATATGACTGCTGAACAGACTCCATACTATCGCAACTGGCGGGAATTAATTCGTCCCAAGAGGCTGGAAATTAATAGCTCAACACACACAAGCTTTTATGGCAAATTCAGTTGTGAGCCTCTGGAGAGAGGCTATGGCACCACATTGGGTAATGCCTTGAGACGTGTGCTCCTGTCTTCTCTACAAGGGGCTGCGATTGTTTCCGTAAAAGCAGAAGGTGTGTTGCATGAACTGGGAACTATACCGGGAGTAATTGAAGACGTAACAGATATTATTCTTAATCTGAAGGGTGTGCGTCTGAAGATTTTCAATGATGAAGAAAAGATCCTGATATTGGAAAAACAAGGGCCGGGAGAAGTACGTGCCGAGGATTTGATCGCGCCACATGGTGGAGTTGAGGCGTTGAATCCTGATCATCATATTGCCACTTTGACTGATGATGGTGAATTTAGGATGGAAATGATGGCTAAATGGGGCAAGGGATATGTCTCTGCTGAAAGCAATAAGGACCCTGATAAGCCCATAGGTACTATAGCTATAGATGCCCTGTTTTCTCCGGTTTACAAGGTCAATTTTGTTGTCACGAAAGCGCGTGTTGGTCAGATGACCGACTATGACAAGTTGACGATGGAGATTTTGACCGATGGTACAGTCCTTCCTGAGGACGCCATGGCTTATGCCGCAAAAATTCTGAAGGATCAATTTGCGGTGTTTATTAATTTTGACGAGAAGGAGGAGTCTGAAGAGAAGAAGCTCTCTTCTGACTTTGAAGGCAAACTTGAATATCTGAACCGAAAAATTGATGAACTGGAATTTTCTGTACGCTCGGCCAATTGTCTCAAAAACGCAAATATCTACTATATTGGTGAGCTGGTACAAAAAACAGAGCAAGAGATGCTCAAGACAAAAAACTTTGGCCGAAAATCTTTGCAAGAGATTCAGGAAAATCTCGATGGTATGGGATTGCATCTGGGAATGAAGTTCCAGGGATGGAGCCAGCCCGAGAAAACAGACGAGGAAGAAAATACTGAAGAAAAAGAAGGTGATGAGTAATGAGGCACCGAAGAAGAACACGTAGACTGGGGTGTAAGACAGCTCATCGTAAGGCGATGCTCGGGAATATGGTAACATCGTTGTTACAGCATGGTCGAATTGTCACAACAGTACCGAGGGCCAAAGAGGTTAGGCGTGTAGCTGACAAAATGGTTACTTTGGCAAAGAGATCAAGTCTCCACTCAAGACGTCAGGCATTTTCAGTCATACGTGATCGAAAAGTGGTTTCAAAGCTCTTTGATAAGTGGGGACAAGAATTTGCCGATCGAAATGGTGGTTATACCAGGATAGTAAGGATAGGCCCACGAAGGGGGGATGCTGCCATGATGTCTATTGTGGAACTGGTCACCGACTCCCTGGAGAAGCCCAAGCCTCAACGTAAGCCTCAAAAGATAGTATCTGCTGAATCCGTGATACCACAGGCTGCTCCTCTGGAACCGTCCAAGACTTCCGAGGCAGATGTTGGCTCAAAAGAGGGTGAAGTACAAGAGGAGGAAAAGGGCTTAGAGGCAGATAAAGCTTGATTTTTAGTAACAACACTTAGTGTCATAGAACACGCCATAAATGAAGTTGATTGCCCTCGGAGCTGCAAGCTCTGAGGGCATTATTTGTTGAGAAAGTCTGACTAAAAAAGATTAACTTTATTGACAACGTAAAAACAGGGGAATAAACTTTATAAATTACCTTGAACTCCTAACCTAATTTTATTGCTGACAGGGGTAAAGTACATGGCAAAGATGACCGGAAAACAAATGGTCGTAGAGGCCCTCAAGCGGGAAGGCGTCGATGTTATCTTCGGTTTTCCCGGCGGGGCTATTATTGATTTCTACGATACCTTGGAAAAAGACGGCACCATAAAGCACGTTTTGGTCCGACATGAGCAAGGAGCGGCCCATGCTGCCGATGGTTATGCCAGAGCTTCAGGAAAGGTGGGAGTGTGTGTGGCGACATCAGGTCCGGGGGCCACCAACACCGTTACAGGTATAGCAACAGCAAGTCTGGATTCGATTCCCATTGTAGTATTTACCGGTCAGGTACCCACTGCCCTGATTGGTAATGACGCCTTCCAGGAAGTGGATATCGTAGGCATTACACGTCCTTGCACAAAGCACAATTACCTTGTTAAAGACGTAAAGGATCTTCCTCAGATCCTTAAGGAAGCCTTTTATATAGCGAGATCAGGCCGGCCGGGTCCTGTCCTTATAGACCTTCCCAAGGATGTTCAGAACGGCAAAGCCGAGTTTAACTATCCAGAGAAGATAAAGCTCCGTTCATATAATCCTGTAATCGAGCCTCACGGCAAACAGATTGAGCGGGCCTACAGGTTAATAGAAAGGGCAAAGCGGCCTGTTATTTACGCGGGCGGCGGAGTAATTATCTCCAATGCGGATAAGGAGCTCAGGGCACTTGCTAAAGCGACGTATATTCCGGTAACCATGACTTTGATGGGGCTTGGCGGATTTCCCGGCACCCACGAGTTGAGCCTGGGTATGTTGGGCATGCACGGTACATACTGTGCCAACATGGCCATGGCAAACAGTGATCTTATCATTGCCACGGGTGCCCGCTTTGACGACAGGGTTACTGGAAAGATTGAGGCATTTGCCCCGCTGGCCAAGATAATTCATCTGGACATAGACCCCACTTCTA
>JAYEFH010000098.1:0-3825 GCA_034658555.1 Thermodesulfobacteriota bacterium
ACATGGTGAAGGGCTCCAGGCGTATCCAGACGTGGTTGTCTCGGCATGATCCCAATATACAGTATAAGGCAGTATAAGAAGAAATTTCGCTCCTGTCAAAATGCTTTAGAACCAACGTCCCCCTTTCCTTTTCAATAGGTTATAAATAGGCCCTTGAGCCGCTTAATCACGTAGATTGGGTTGAGAGACGGAGCCCCGAAACCCAACTTACCAAAAGTGGCCGGAGTGAAAATCAGAATATAATCAAAGTATTAGCGGAAGAGCATCAAGAAATCAGTTACGGTAAGAAAGACAATTGATGTAATCATTGGCACATTCTGTATAGTAGAGGACTTATTGCTGTTACACGATGACAGGGATTCTGAACTTATGGTAAAATATATTTTATTGAAAGTGATATCAAAGAATTTCCATTATTAAATTAGGCAGATACAATATACAGTACAGGAGGAGGCCAAATGCACCATCATCACCTGTCAAATATTTATTTCCAAAAGGCCCAGGAGCTGATTCCCGGCGGAGTAAACAGCCCGGTACGCGCATGCAGGTCAGTGGGCTGCGATCCCATATTTGTAGATAAGGGAGAGGGTTGTTACTTATACGATGTAGATGGGAACCGGTATATCGACTATGTCTGCTCCTGGGGTCCGATGATTGTTGGGCATGCACACCCTGAGGTAAGCGCGGCGGTCGCAGAGGCCCTGGAATCCGGTACCAGTTTCGGAGTGCCGACTTGGCGTGAAGTGGCCCTGGCACAGAAAATAGTTGAGCTTGTGCCGTCCATTGAGCAGGTGAGGCTGGTAAGCTCAGGCACTGAGGCCACTATGAGCGCTGTTCGTCTGGCCAGGGGATATACCGGCCGAAAAAAGATTTTGAAATTTGATGGCTGTTATCACGGACATTCGGATTCCTTTCTGGTAAAAGCCGGCTCCGGTTTGGCTACCCTTGGTATTCCGGGAAGTCCGGGAGTGCCCGAGGAGGTTGTATCCAATACATTGGCTGTGCCGTTTAATGATTTAAAGACCCTTAAGACTGTCCTGGACAGAGAGGGGGATGAGATAGCAGCGATTATTGTGGAACCGGTTCCTGCCAATATGGGCGTAGTCCCACCAAGAGAGGATTTTCTCCCTAAACTGCGGGAGTGGACCGAAGAAAAGGGCATAGTTCTCATATTTGACGAGGTAATTACCGGTTTCAGGCTGGCTCCGGGTGGGGCACAGGAGTATTTCCAGGTGATGCCGGACCTTACCTGTCTTGGAAAAATAATTGGTGGTGGATTGCCCGTAGGGGCCTATGGCGGCAAACAGGAGATCATGGAAAAGATAGCCCCTGTAGGTCCTGTGTATCAGGCGGGGACCTTGTCCGGGAATCCACTTGCCACTGCGGCCGGCCTTGCAACCCTTGGTGTGGTGAGCCGTCCGGGATTCTATGAAGTCCTTGAAGAAAAGGCAGAGGCCCTGGAAAATGGTCTTGTGGACCTGGCCAGGCGACATGGGGTAATCTGTTGCTTGCAGCGTATGGGGTCCATGATGACGACTTTTTTTGGTCAAAGAGGTCCTGTTGTTGATTTTGAGGCTGCCCTTAAGTCCGACACTGAGCTTTATGCCCTCTTTTTCAGGAATATGCTGGAGCATGGGGTTTATCTGGCTCCATCCCAATTTGAGGCAGGTTTTGTCTCCCTGGCCCACGGATGGGACGTGATTGAAGAGACCCTCATGAATGCTGAATCCGCATTCAAGAATTTTGGTTAGGAGGGAAAAATCAGGGGCCTGTTTGATACAAATGGATTGACAGTTGTGTTTTCATGTGCTAATTGATAATCCAATTCTCCAGGAAGGCTTTTGGGGAGTTTTTTAATGATATTAAAATGAATGAGGCCCCGTTCAGTACAGTTGGCAGAGTGGGCTACCGGCAAATAAGTTATGGTGATACATGGGCACTATAAAAAAAGAACTTGCATCGCAGTTTCGCGGGTTCAGTGTTGCCAGTGCTATTGCTATGTCAGTGGCTTTTTCCATCTTTGCCGGAGTGATTACCGGGCATTATCTGGATCTCTGGCTATTTGATGGGCAAAGTCATTGGCTTACCATTATCTGCCTTTTTTTTGGGATTGCCGGGGCTGTTAAAAATTTTTTTATCCTGACCAAACGTTTTAGCAAGGAACCTGGGGAGAAAAAGGGGAAAGACCAGCCGGAGGCACATATTTCAGGTCGCTAAGATAATGTTTAAGGCAGTAATCAGTGGGCATATAGACGAACATTTCATAAAGTACTATAAGTGTGCTAACTGGGCACTTTTGGTCTTGATGGCGGTTGTGGCCAATACGGTATCTTCTCTTGATATGGTCACCGGTATCCTGGCTGGCGGGTTTGTAGCCAATCTAAATTGTATAGGGCTTGAGCGCGATTGCAAGCGCATGGTGCGCTGGCATACTATAGTTGTTTATTACGGAGGGCTTGCTGTCAGATTGGGGCTTATTACCCTGGCGGCGACGGCGGCCTTTTTAATATTTCCTAAATTAGTTTCACCCATAGGTTTTCTTATAGGCCTTTCGGTTGTGGTGATAAACTTTTATATCTTATTATTGGCTATGGTGATTCAAAGAGTTCGTTTTAAGGAGGCTGTCTAGCCATGGAACACCCGTTACTATTTTTGAGTATTTTATTGGATGCCATTGGGCTGCCTGCCCATGGGGGAGAAGGGGTACTTGCAAAGGTCCTTGCCCCGCACATGCAGTATAGCTATCTTGCCATGATTCTTTGTATTGTCCTGGCCAAGGCAGCTACCAGCAGAATGGAGATGATACCTACGGGTATGCAGAACGTCATGGAGATGTTTGTGGGAGGTCTTGATGACTTTCTCTACGAGCAGACCAATGACAGAAAGAAGGCCATGATCATCTTCCCGATGGTTGCCACATTTGCCTATCTGATAATTCTCTCCAACTACATGGGGTTGATTCCGGGCTTTATGTCCCCTACTGCCAACCTTAACGTGACACTAGGTCTCACTGCTGTCTCCATATTTACATACCATGCCTTAGGGTTCAGGTTTCATGGAATAGGGTATCTCAAGCACTTCATGGGTCCTGTGCCTGCCATGGCTCCTATCATGATACCTATAGAAATTTTCAGTCATATCGGTCGTATTCTTTCGCTTTCCATACGACTCTTTGGGAACATGGTATCCAAGGAGATCCTTCTTGGTCTGCTGTTTATGCTGGCAGGGCCTTATCTGGCACCGTTGCCGATCATGGTCCTGGGTTGCCTGGTGTGTCTGATTCAGACGTTTATTTTCATGATGCTTTCCATCGTGTATTCAGTAGAGGCCATGGGGGGAGAGCACTAATAATTTAGCGAAGAAGGCCAAATTAAATATATTTTATTTCACACAGGAGGGAATAACGTGAAAAAAGTTTCTTTGGTTTCTGTTTTGTCAGTATTAATGGTTTTGGGCTTTGCCGGTCTGGCATTGGCTGCTGATGGTGATGTTGCAAAAGGTGGCCACATGGGCTTCCTTATGGCTGCCTCGGTCTTGGCTGCCGGTCTTGCCGTCGGTATCGCCGCATCCGGATGCGGTGTTGGTATGGGTCATTGCGCCAAAGGTTGCCTTGATGCGACTGCACGCAACCCAGAGCTTGCCGGTAAATTCACTGTTACCATGTTCATCGGTCTGGCCCTGATTGAGTCACTGACAATTTACGCATTGGTCATAGCCTTGATCGCTCTTTATGCCAACCCAATGCTGCCTGCTCTCAAAGGAATCTTCGGACTATAAATAGCCCAAGAAGGTACAACTGAGAAAGAGTCTAAAGGGCTGCGGGTT
>JAYEFH010000099.1:0-3817 GCA_034658555.1 Thermodesulfobacteriota bacterium
AGCATACATCTAATACCGTCTGCTTATCTTTCGGATCAAATTTTACGTTCTTGCCGTCCGCTTTGCCGCGGATTATAAAGAGTTTGTTGCCCTTATCACTCATCTTGCTATCGTCCCCGCAACTCCACTTCCCTCTTGACTCTCTCTACGATAAGCCCGTACACCCTGTTGGCCAGACTGTGTGCGTCCACCTCTGGAACCGGCAGCGTACCGGACATATCCGGTCCTTTAACCTGTAACGATCCCCGGACCGGTGCAGTGCCCGCTCCCTCTTTGGTATGGCCTTCCGTGCCGGATGATGACTCTGGGAGCCGCAAAGGCACATGTGCCATCTCCAGACCCCTGTCCCGGGATCGTGACGCCGGCATCCATGGAAAACCATGGCCTTCTGACGGAAAAAACTTGCCATGCAGTCCATCTCCTCCAGGTTTCTGCCCCATGACGCGATGCACGTGATGATTGCTAATCAACTCAATATTTCTCATAATCCGCTGTGAGATCGTATTCGTATATGGCTTATGAAGGATTTCTGTTTTGCGTATCCCGGCTGGACTCTGAAAAGTATTATGGATATAAGCAGGGGCATAGCTTTTGGACTGCCTGCCTGTATCCCTGCCCGTCACCATCCGATATATAGCAAATGTATTATCTCCCCTTGGGGTCACATCTTTTGTATCTTGTTTGTATGGTTGTGCATCCGGAGGCAATTGCGCAGTTAAGGGGATATTCTTCTGCGGTATAGCCGGTCTGACAAGCAGCCTTCCGGATCCTGTCAGGACCCTGTAGGGTCCCTGCATCACCGGTACCACAGGCCAACTCCGACTTGGGCCGTGATAAGGAAATGAGCCGCTTACTGCTTTGCCCGATGACTCGCCGGAAGAGACAGGTCTTGAATCAAGCGCACGTGTAACTCCCAATTCTCCTGTCACGTCAGTTTGGATTCGCCCCTGACGGATATCCAGGATAGGTGTGCCAATTCTTGCTGCGGCAATTCCCAACCTATCCGTCTGGACCTGGAAAGGAACAGTATGAACTCCTGCCCTGCCTGGTCTAAATTGATGCTGTGTTTCGGAGGACGATCCAAGGACATAAACAGTCTTCCCGGAAGCCTGGCTTTGATGGCCCACAGGTCTCAGCACCTGCGTCGATTTTCCGGATAGCATTGACCTGATCGAGCTTATGCTATTGGCAAAACGCGTTACCGGTCTGACAACTGTGGTCATGTACCCTGTTGTATCGCGCTGAAATTCCTTCACTCCTGAAGACACAGAAGGCCAACTGTGGCCAGGGCCGTGATAAGGAAATGAGCCGCTTACTGCCTTACTCGATGGTCTGCCAAAAGAGACAGGTCTTAACTCAGTAGCACTTGTACTGCCCGATTTTTCTACCATTTCAGTGCGAATTCGCCCCTGGCGAACATCCAGGATAGGTGTGCCAAACCTTGCTGCGTCAACTTCCACGCGATCCGCCTGGACCTGGAAAGGAACAGTACGAACTCCTGCCCTGCCTGGTCTAAATTTATGCTGTGTTTCGGAAGACGAATCCAGGATATGAACAGTCTCCAGGGAAGCCGGGCTTCGATAACTCACAGATCTCAGCGCCTGAGTCGATCTTCCGGATAGCATTGATCTAATCGAGCTTCTGCTATTGGCAAAACGCATTACCAGTCTGATAACTGTGGTCGTGTACCCGACCGTATCGTGCTGAAATTCCTTCACCCCTGACGACACAGAAGGCCAACTGTGACCAGGTCTGTGATAAGGAAATGAGCTGCTTACTGCTTTACCCGATGGTCTGCCAAAAGAGACAGGTCTCGACTCAGGCGCAGGTGTGTCTATTAGTTTCTCTATTACGTCGGTGCGGATTCGCCCCGGGCGGACTCCCAGAACAGGTGTGCCGATACCTGCTGCGTCAATTGCCACGCGCCCCGCCTGGACCCGGAAAGGAACCGTAGGAACTCCTGTCCAGCTTCTTCTAAAGCGCTCCGGAGTCTCGGCGGATGTACCCGGGACATGAACAACTTCCCCCCTGGGCTGGCTGTGATAGCGTACAGACCTAAGCACGCGCATCGAATCCCAGAGCGCGGTGTCGTTGCGCATCCATTTACTGTGAGACCCTATTATCCCACTGGTTTTGGCAGCGTACAGTACCGGAAACCGGGTTGCCTCTTCATGTCTGTACAAACTGTTTAGGAAGTCCATCCGAAAGGCAGGGTATAAAGCCAGGTTACTTACACTCACAGGGAAAATCGCTGTACTGACCGAGCCCGCCAAGGAGGCGGAAGGTGCTCTCGCAACAGGCCCCTGGATACCCAATTCCGGCATACGTAATGAGGCATACGCAGTAAAACTTCTGTGCTTATCGAGCGTAAATTTTCGGCGAACCTGAGCATGGGGCAGGGCCGGGGGGATGGGCCTAAAAGGCCGCCACTGGGAAGCCGGGCCATTACCATACTCAGTTCCTGGACCCAACAGACGTTCGATCCATGCACCGGCTGTGGGAATCTTAAAGCGACTTGGCGGCCCTTGAAGACCCATACCCCCGGCTCCTTTTGAGTACGCGACGTAGTCAACCGGATATTTTTCCCCGGACCGAAGAAGCCCTGGCCTGCCAATCCGGAAAATTGAGAGAAAAATCCGGTTGTTGATAGCGATGGAAAACCTGTAGGACCGGTAGATGTTCCGGGTCAGACAGCCAGCCCTCCCAAACAAGGCAAGGTAGAATAATGATCCCCTCGCCAGGCCAGTGGTGCGACGATACTTCTTCAAGAGATCGCGGGCAAACCCCTGTGGAATCCGCCCAATGGGTTTCTTCCTTCCCCTCAGCCTGCGGAGGGCCTGATATTCGCCGGGTTTCCGGATTATCCCGATGATACCCGCTTTTAGGCTCACTTCCATTTCCTATGCCCCCTTTTCCTTCCTGATGCCCGCATGGACCAGCTCGAGCGATTCTATGGCTATATTATTACCGGTAGCATTCAGATCAGGCCCTGCCCACTTTACAGGATAGGCGTCTATGCAACGCCAAACCCATCTTTCTTTCCTTTCTGTGTCGAGAAGGCCAATGTTAATGGTCTTTCGTGTTTCCTTTGTGATGGCGCCATCAACTATCTGCTTCTGCCACTTCCACAAGACATCAGAATCCGTGATTCCCCTCTTTAAGACAAGCCTGGGGTATTTTGCCGCTTTAAGCAGATGGTGGACATGGTCATTGACGCCCCCTTCCTGATATTCCTCTGTATCAACCTCTACCTGGAGGCCCGAAACTTCGCTAAAACCTCCAACGATGATCCCGTCGATCTCCACCACGAATCGGAAACTCAGATAGGGATTTTTTTCCCGGTCCCCTGCTGCCATTTCACCTCTTTCCCTGTTCCATTACTTTTTTGTTGATTCTGCTGACCTCCTCACACCACCTTCTCCTTTCTGAATGAGGCATGTTGATGATCTCGTCATGTCTCCAGTGAAAATAGTAGGCAATGAAAGCTACCTCCTCGTACAGCCGGTCGAGGGGATAGCTTACAACTCCCCCGGGCTGAAGCTCACCTCCACCTGCTCACCACAATGGGGACACTTAGTTTTGAGTGTCAGCTCCTCTCCGCCGTTGATTCTCCTGTAAATCTCCTGAAGATATGCAAGGTCCTCCACAAAAAGTCCCTCGATAATCCTGGGATTTACATCTTCAAGGGTGCCAAGCTGGACAACAACCCGCGAAAGGAGAATTACCGTTACATAGGTTGGATTACTCTGTACCCTTGGATCCTTGAGTGGCAGAATTTCATCCGCGGCTGTCGCAAGGCGCATCGTCCCCTTGTTAT
>JAYEFH010000100.1:0-3790 GCA_034658555.1 Thermodesulfobacteriota bacterium
GCCAGAAGATAAGATGTGAATGTGTGAGTTATGCAACTCCTCAACAAAGGACATTTTTGTTGTCCTTTGTTGATAATCTTCTGGACCAAACAGGGATAAGGATCTGAGTAACCGTTCGAGTGGGTTACTGAATGCTTACAAAAAGGAGTATGGAGATGCCTCAACTCAACATTGACTGTGAAGGCCCCATAACCCAGAATGACAATGCTTATGAGCTCTGTGACGACCTGATACCTGAAGGAGGAAATTTTTTTGCCAGAGTCAGCAAATACGACGATTACCTCGCAGATATAGAGAAAAGGCAGGGTTACAAGGCAGGGGACACTCTCAAGCTGGTTCTTCCTTTTTTAATGGCTTGCGGGGCTACCAATAAAAAAATGGAGGAATTTTCAGAAAGCACCTTAATGCTCCTTCCAGGGGCAAAGGATATGCTTTCCAAGGTAGCCGGTTTGATGCCTACCTTTATCATAAGCACTAGCTATTGTTCCTATCTCCATGCGCTCTGCAAGGTATCCGGTTTTCCTGAAGATCAGGTCTACTGCACTGCCGTGGACTTGGACCAATATGAACTCACGGAACAGGAACAAAACAGACTTGAGGAACTGGCTTCGGAGATTGCCGGCCAACCCCTTGTTTCCTGGCCTGAAGAGACAAAGAATATCAAAGATCTCAGCAATGAGAACCTGGCACTGGTGAGCCGGCTGGATACCATATTTTGGGAAGAGATCCCAAAAATGCGGATCGGAAAGATACTGTCCGATATAAATCCGGTTGGCGGCTTTGAAAAGGCAAGGGCTGTTGAAAATAGTCTCAAAAAGACAGGGCTTACCTTATCAGAAGTGCTTTACGTAGGAGACAGTATTACTGATGTACAGGCCCTGGAGCTGGTCAGAAACGCAGAAGGTGTGGCCGTTTCCTTTAACGGGAACCGCTATTCCATAAAGGCGGCCAAGTGGGCATGCATATGTGGCAATACCACAATCATCGGGGCTATTGCCAGGCTTTTGACCCTGAATGGTATGGAAGCCATGATTGAACTCATGGCAGACATGGATAGTGACTATGCGGAGGGGACAGGCTTTATGGATGCCTTGGCCTCAATGGGGGTTGAACCCGTCTTTCTTGAGCCGCTCCGGCTGCTCAGAGACAAAGACGCCCCAAGGATTTTCCTCGTCAACAGTACTAACATCTCTGATGTAATAAAAGACAGTGAATACATGAGGAAAAATGTGAGGGGTCTCCGTGTCGGAGAACTTGGATAGGATCGCTATTTTAATAATGTCCCAAAAGCCATTCCCTTTTCAGCCTTTGTGATTCGGACCGGCAGGATCTGATTTCTGAGATCTGCCTGGTCTCTTCCGGTTTCCTCAATCAGCACAGGGATATAGTTTGGAGTAAGCCCTTTCCACAGACCTGTCTCTTTATCTTGCTGCTCCACAAGGCACTCAAATATTTTTCCTACCTGGGAAAGGTGAAAGGCCTGTTTTTTCTCGTTTCCCAGATTCCTGACAGCCCTGCCTCTTCTTGCCTTTTCTTTTTTCGGTACCATATTATTCATTGCCGCAGCAACAGTCCCCGGCCTGGAGGAAAATGGAAATGCATGGACATATGTAATAGGGAGTTCCGAGATCAATTCCATTGTTTTTTCAAAAACAGGCTCCTCTTCCCCTGGAAATCCTATCAGCACATCCGCCCCTATGGCTGCGTCAGGCATGGCAGTCCTCAGCTCCATAATAAGATTCCTGTAATAAGAAGATGTGTAGTGGCGGTTCATCCGTTTCAGAATGTTATCAGAACCGCTTTGCAGAGGAATGTGCCAGTGTGGACAAAAATTTGGAGTGGAGCTTGCCCATGATATCATGTCCGGGGTGAGTTCTGAGGGTTCTATGGAGCTTAAACGAAATCTCAATTGCGGAAAGGCCGCGCATAGCCTTTTCAACAGGTCTAAAAGGGAGGTTTTTTTGGGCAGATCCTCACCATATATACCTATGTGAATTCCGGTAAACACCACCTCCTTTATCCCTTCCTGGATCATGGTCTTGATCTGTTTTTCCACCAATTCAGGGGCAAGGCTCCTACTCCTTCCCCTGGCGTAAGGTACAATGCAGTATGTGCAAAAAGAATTGCATCCGTCCTGAACTCGTACAAAAGCCCTGGTTCTTCCCATTTGGCGTTTTACAGTAAAGGGCGCAATGGTTGTAACCCTGGAAATACTGCCGACATAGAATTCCAGACCGTCTTCGATCTCAAGGGCCAGGTCTACAAGTTGCGCCTTTTGGCCGTTTCCCACGAGACATACCCGGCCCGGGACCGCCTCCATGATCTCCTGTGCCCCCACCTGGACATAACAACCAGTGGCTATGATTCGTGATTTTTTTCGAGATCGCCTCAATTTTCTGAGTATCTGCCTGGATTGATAGGCCGCTCTTGAAGTCACGGTGCAGGTATTTACAACGTAGATATCAGCTTCCTGAATGTAATTGACAATATCCGCTCCCCTTGAGATAAAATCCTCTGCCAGGGCGGCAGTTTCAAACTGATTGACCTTGCACCCGAGGGTGTAAAGGGCTACCCGCATATTGAACCACCGCCAAGTACCAGATCATCCAGATAAAAGACAGCGAACTGACCTGGTGTGATGGCCCATTGGTCTGAAAAAAAGCAGACACGAACCTTGCCGGATTCCAGAAGTTCCAGCTTTGCCAGGCCCCCTGGGTGACGATAGCGTATCTTTACTGTACATGGCTGTTTAAAGGCAATATCAGGGGACACCAGCCAGTTAATATGTTCCACAAATAATTCTCCCGCCCGGAGGTTATTCTCTTTCCCAACTACCAGCCGATTATTTTCCATGTCCAGGGCGGCAACGTAATACGGCGTTTTATCCGGGATACCAATACCCTGTCTCTGACCTACGGTATAAGCATATAGTCCTGCATGTCTTCCGAGTACCTTCCCATCTATGGTGACAATATCTCCGGGAAGGTTATTAAAAAAGCCTCTTTTTTCCAGAAAGGTCCGGTAATTACCTTTCAGGAAGCAAATTTCCTGGCTTTCTTTCTGAACTAAGGGAAAGATGCCTGTTTCAGTAGCCTGTTTCATTACCTCTTTTTTGGTATGGTCTCCAAGCGGAAAGATCAACCTCGAAATGGCCTCTTTAGGTATCTGATGCAGAAAATATGACTGGTCTTTTTTTAGATCCTTTGCCTTAAAAAGGCCTGTCCTGCCGTTTGAAAGCCTTTTTGTCCGGGCATAGTGGCCGGTAGCCAGATAATCAATATCAAGCGAGTTTGCCAGAGACAGACCAATGAATACCTTGATCCTGTTATTGCATATTACGCAGGGATTTGGGGTCAGGCCTTTATTGTAGGATTTCCTGAAGTATGAGATTACCTCGTTCTCGAATTTTTCTGCTTCATTCAGACAGTGAAGTCTGATGCCAAGATGCTTTGCTACACTCTTTGCTGCAAAAAGACCTGTGTCGGAAAGTACTTCCGGAAGGATATTAAGAAAGAATGCATCAGTATGCCATCCGGCCTGAAGGAGATCATGGGCCGCCAAGGCGCTGTCCACCCCCCCACTCAAGGCTACTAGAACAGATGTATTGTTTGGCTTTTGGCTTTGAGCTTTGAGCTTTGAGCTTTCCGGCATCAGGCCAGGACCTTGTCCTTGCTGAATCGAATTTCCATGGCCCTCACAGGGCAGACTGCCACACAGAGTTCACACCCTGTACATTCTTTGGGGTCAAAGATCACTTCCATAGTCTTTCGATCCATGTACAGTGCATGAC
>JAYEFH010000101.1:0-3785 GCA_034658555.1 Thermodesulfobacteriota bacterium
CTTATATTCGTATTTTCGGCACCTTCGATAAGAACATAACATCTTGAAATAACAAGGATTGTGGCCTCCCCTAAATCCGTTATAATCAGAAAAATCTTTCTCGTTCAACCTTGCTGCACCTCTCATAAAAAAGAGATAAGAATAAACATGGACCAGCCGGAGGATAGGGCAACGGTGGGAACCGACCTGAGCGCCGAACTGGGGGCCAAGACAAGGGGAAGATTGAAATCTGTGCAGGGAGATGGTATGGTAAAAAAATTAATATACGATCAATTGTAGCAGGATAGAAGCCCTAATAGCTTTTTTTGAGGGCAAACGAGTACTTATCATCAGGTAATAGCCATGTAGGTGTCACGATCGGAAATATTCAAAGGAATACGCATTATGTATTACGCTCCGAAGTTTAAGCAAATTTTCCGAACGCATTCGGTCCCGAATAGGCGACCTGTACTTCTTCGTTTTTTTTCTGCACGTCAATTTGATCAGATTCCCCAAATTGTGAAATTGCCTCACGACATGCGTTTTGCCATGCGGGTAGTGGCCCAGGTACTCCCGTTCCGAGTCAATCAGTATGTGGTTGAAAACCTCATAGACTGGGAAAATATACCGGATGATCCCATTTTTCAACTCACATTTCCACAGCAGGATATGCTGACCACTGAACACTTTGATCGCATGGCAAATCTCCTCCGCAAAAATGCTGACGACCAACAGATACGTACCGTGGCCAATGAAATACGCGCAGAACTCAATCCCCATCCTGCCGGGCAGCAAATTCACAATGTCCCCTTTTTGGATGGCCTACCACTGTCAGGAATTCAACACAAATACCGGGAAACAGTACTGTTTTTCCCCCGCCAGGGTCAGACCTGCCATACCTATTGTACCTTCTGTTTTCGCTGGGCACAGTTCGTTGGGATTGATGAGTTGCGTTTCTCTGCCGGCGAAACCAGCAACCTGCACCGCTATCTGGCAGAGCACAAGGATGTTACTGACCTTCTGCTAACCGGTGGTGACCCTATGGTCATGAAAACCAGCCTGCTCAAGAAATATGTAAAACCATTGTTGCAGCCTGAGTTCGAGCACATACAGACCATCCGCATAGGAACCAAGTCACTGACCTACTGGCCGTATCGCTATGTAAGTGACAGCGATGCCGACAATCTCCTGAGACTGATGGAGCGTATGGTAAAGGGCGGCAAACACGTGGCTATCATGGCCCATTACAACCACTGGCAGGAAATGGAAACGCCTATAGCCCGTAAGGCCATCCGACGAATCCGTGGCACAGGGGCCATAATACGCAGTCAGAGTCCCATAGTAAAACACATAAACGATGACCCTGAAGTCTGGACACACATGTGGCGCACGCAGGTTCGCCTTGGAATTGTCCCTTATTATATGTTCATGGCACGCAATACCGGTGCCTGTCATTACTTTGAATTGCCTTTAGCCAAGGCATGTGAGATATATCATAATGCCGTTCTAAAGGTATCGGGATTGGCACGCACAGTGCGCGGACCTTCCATGAGCGCCGGTCCAGGCAAGATAGAGGTCCAGGGTATTGCTGAGATCAACAATGAAAAGGTCTTTGTGCTTCGCTTTATCCAGGGCCGCAATCCGGACTGGGTGCAGCGTCCATTCTTTGCACGATTCGATCCTGAATCCACCTGGCTGAATCACCTCCGCCCGGCATTCGGTGCTGAAAAATTTTTCTACGAAGATGAATACCGGGTCATCTGTGAAAAAGAGCGAGCCATGGAAATCCCAAAGGTGGGAACTGCCTAAGTAAATCATTTTAAGTGCAGGCCGTGCAAAAAAACCACATCATAACCCTGCGGCCCCGCGTGGATCTCTTTGGGCCTATTGACGAGGTATTGCTCAAAAAGGCTGTCAGCAATGCGTTGGAGTGCCTTGAAAAACCGCAAATCCTCACTGTGGTTGTCAATGATCCCCAACGCCAGACCGACAGTCCAAGGGTGCTTAATGTCCTCAGCCATTTAATTGATCCGGCCTGTGTTCGTATCCTGGTTGCCACCGGCACGCACCGCCACTCTTCAGAAAAAAAGCGCGGTTTCGAGCTTAAACTGATCCGGGGTCTGCCAATTAAGGAAATTCAATGGCACGATAGTCAAAGCAATAAACTGGTCCCGGTAAGGCAGAACGGGTGGAGAGTACACCCATGGCTTGTCGGGGACATGCCTGTTCTGGCCATCGGAAGCATTGAGCCTCATTACTTTGCCGGATTCACAGGCGCGCACAAGACCCTCACCATCGGCTGCGCTTCATATGCAGACGTGGAATTTAATCATGCGTCCGCCCTTCTTCCCGGCTCCTGCCCAGGCCGTCTCGCTGGCAATCCGGTATTTGAAGGAATCTCGCAGATGCTGGAGGATCTGGCTGCCTCGCAACGTCTGGCAGGCGTAAACCTTGTTCAGGCAGGCAGCATGATTATCGCTGCCGCCGGGGGCGGACCGCTGGAGGTCCTTGACGCCCTCAGGCCCACCGCTCAGAATGCTTTTATTCAGCAGATAGATGCCCCTGCCGACGCGATCATCGTAGAAACCGCCGGCCCGCTTGGACAGAGCTTTTACCAGGCGGACAAGGCCATAATGAACAACCAATGGGCTGTCCGTAACGGCGGCGTAATCGTCTTGGTTGCACCCTGCGAGAACGGTATCGGACAGGATCACTTTGTAAAACTGCTCGTCCAGGCACCCACCGCCTTGGCCGCTAAGGACATAGTCAGCCGCCGCGGATACAGATTGGGCGACCACAAGGCCGTTGGGATACGAATGCTGACCGATCCTAAATGCCGGGCCGTAAAGGTATTTGCGGTCAGCAAGGGCCTCTCGCAGGCCAACACAGTCGCACTAGGCATAACAAAAGCCATAAGTATAGATCAGGCCCTCTCTGCTGCAAAAATCGACCCAACCCATCATCGCGTCTATCGAATTCTGAACGCGGGCAATCTTTGCGTCCTTGCAAAATGCAAAGTTGACACATCTTAATTTACTTCTTATATTTTAAAGGAATTAAATGCAGATATTGAAACCGGAAATTTGAAATTAGGTAACGCATTTACATCTTTGTGTTTTTCCCAATTTCGAGTTTCTAATTTTACTGCCAAACTAAAAGATCAACAAAGTGTAAATTACTTTTATGTGCCCTTCAATATGGGGGCGAACTGGATTCGACGGGGGTATGGAAGCTTAAGTGGCGTGCCGGGGCCCTGCAACCTCGCAAAAAAGCAGGAAAAAACACAAACGCCGACTCTGATTACGAGTACGCACTGGCCGCTTAGATCGGCCACATCTAATCCGGTATGCCTGTGGACCGGAATTAGGTGAAAATTTAGCAGGCTAGCTTCTTCTGGGTGCTTGTCCCTTTGGGAGCAAAAATTTCCAAGCTAGCCTGATTCGACTCTGCCTGGGTGAGGCGGATCAGGCGAAAAATAAAAATTCAGGCTACGCACGTAGATGCTTGAGTGGAATACTTTCGGACGCGGGTTCGATTCCCGCCGCCTCCACCATTTTTAGTTTAGACAACCCGTCTCTCCATGGTCATTTGTCCGGGACGACGGGTTTTCTTTTTCCCGTTGTTTTCAAAGGGTTTGGGCTCATTTTACATCTCTCCAGACCCGTTCTCCACCCGCCTGGTTCTCCCACTATTCCCGCCTTTCATTCTCTGTTCGACCCCGGGTTCTCTGTATTCTAAGGAATGACTACTCCATACCATGCCCGTTTTTTTGCGAACGAATGGAAAAGCGTGACTCGCTGATCGAC
>JAYEFH010000102.1:0-3776 GCA_034658555.1 Thermodesulfobacteriota bacterium
CAGGACTGTTTCCATGCCTGATACTGTAACTTATCAGGCACTGGAACGCACGAACTTTTTCTAAATAGTGGATGTCCTCAGATATATGAAGCTACTGGTGGCCTATTGTAACCCGTGAACGGTTACTAAATTTTTTTCTTAGTTGTCACTAGGCTAAAGGACTTTTTCAGTGTAATTATCCATACCATTTCTGTAAAGTTTCATGCTATGTTAAAATTTTACTATTGATTTTTTATAGCTTCCATAATATTTTCATTATATGGAATTCATAGAAAGATACTTGCCTAAATGGAGTCTTGAAAAAAACGTCCTGGCGCCAAAAATGATATTTATAGCCGGACCGCGTCAATCAGGTAAAACCACACTTCTGGAAAACTTTCTGGCCAAACATGGCTGCTCCTCGCTATTTTTTAACTGGGACACACCTAAAGTCAAAGCATTATACCGTGAAGACCCGACATTCTTTGAATCGGAGGCAAGGTCGTTATGCAGCGGCAATAGAGATGTTTGGGTAGCTCTCGATGAAATTCATAAGAGAACTAAATGGAAAGATATCCTTAAAGGATACTATGACCAGTTTCATAAAGTCTTTCGTTTTGTAATATCAGGAAGCGCAAGGCTTGATCTGTTCAGAAAGACTGGTGATGCTTTAATAGGGAGATATTTTCTTTTTCGCCTTTATCCTTTTTCTATTTCAGAAGTTGGTTCAAAGAGCTTTGAGAAACTCAGTTTATGGCATGAAATAATCAAAAATGAAAACTGGTCAGATTTGTTTGACCTTATAGCCGACAACAAACCTCTGTCTTATGACCTATGGCAGCAGATGTATGAATTCGGCCCATTCCCCGAACCTTTACTCAAAGGGGATAAAGCCTTTTCGAATATGTGGCACCAGGATTATCTTTCGTTATATCTTAGAGAGGAAATCAGGGATCTGACCAGGATTTCGGATATAGACGGGGTGGAGACCTTGGTCTCTCTTTTGCCAAACCGTGTAGGAAGTATGCTGTCGATAAACAGCTTGAAGGAAAATTTATATGTATCCCATACCACAGTGACCACCTGGCTTGACTCTTTGGACAAATTATATCTGATATTTTCTTTACAGCCGTGGCAGAGAAAGATTCATAAAGCCATCAAAAAAGAGAAAAAATATTATTTTTACGACTGGTCCTATATCCCTGAAGAAAATGAAGGAGCGCGTTTTGAGAATATGGTGGCTGTCGGACTCAACCGACTATGTGATCAGCTCAGGGAAAATGGACTCGGCCATTATAAGCTCTTCTTCGTAAGGGATCTTTCCAAACGTGAAGTAGATTTTTTAATAGCCAGGGAAGAAACCCCTGTATTGCTGGTTGAGGCCAAAACTAATAACCTAAAAATCTCAGGGTTCGCTCTCAACATTGCAAAAAAACTGGATGATATACCCATCATTCAGTTGAATCATAAAAGCGGTGTTCTTAAAAAGCTGGGCCGGAATGCCTGCGTAATCTCTGCCAGTCACTTCTTCTCAGATTTACCATAACAGGTTTTAGAAAGACTGATAGGAAATCGCTACTTCTCCCACTCCGTGCGGATCCTCTGGATCACTTTCTGTACATACCGGAGCTTATCAGGGGGACAGATCCCCAAGAGAGGAAATCCCTGTTCCACCATATCCCCTGACTTGAAATAGACTTTGTAAAGTGCCCCCGGGACGCCTTCATAGTTGATTACCGTGTCCCTTTTCATCAGGGACATGATCAACACCTCATCCCCGGACTCCACGGATACGCCTTCTTTGTGCTTTTGTTCCATCTTTGCTGAAATCTCAGGTGCGAGGAAATACCTGGCCCGCTGGGAAGCGGGAAGGATGAAGAGGACCTGGGTCAGAATGCGATCAATTATTTCTTCCTTATCCAGTTGGTGCCGGATAGAAAAGAGCAGTTCACCCGCCTCTACAAATTGACCCTCGATATCAAGACTAATTCCACTAATCTGTCCGCTCCAGAGGGCAGTGATCCTTTTCGCGTTTCGTTCCCTCTCAATGACATATAGCAGGGTCCCGGGTCGATGGAGCCATTCTCCACTGGGTCCTTTGACTGTCTGGTCTTCCTTTATCTTAAGAAATACGACCCCTGTATGGGGTGTCTCTACAGGATAGTCCTCAAAGGGATGAGAACGATAGCGCCTTAATAGGTCGTTTAGATTAATATCCATAATTACACTATAAAAAATCCTAAAACATGATTCCGCTCAAAAAGCCCGAGATGCAAGGCGCGAAATTTTTTAGGAATGAGACGTACTTGTCGTACGTCGCAGTGACTGGAAAATTGAAGCAACGCCGCAGATTGGGTTTTTTCAGCGGAATCATCCATAAATTTTGCAATAGGCTCATTTGTAATAAAGGTTGGGGCCGCCCAATGTCATCAAAGCATCGTAGAGATTTTTTTTAAACTCGCGTCTGTCCCAAATTCCCTGAATATGGCCCCGCCTGAGGGCATTCTTGGCGCTGTGATAATCAGGGGAAACGTCCTGACCTGTGGTTTCCCGTATGACCCTTGGGCCGGCAAAGCCGATTCTGGAAGAACGCATGCCGAACTGATAGAGTGAACACCCCAAAAAACTCGCTACAGGACCGGCATAAGAATTGTTGTCATAGACCACTATATAGAGACCGCCATTGTCATTATATTCCCTCACTGCAAGGGTACATTTCGGCATCTGAACTACACCAAGTGTCCCTTCATGAATACGGATTCCTCCGGTGCTGTGTATGTAAGCCAGAAGAGGCCTTCGGGTAGTGCCGGCCACATCGCAGGCCCTTACAAATTTTTCTCCCTCGGCAGTTCCAACCGTCCCGCCCCTGAAGTCGCTGAAGAGCATGGCCACTACAAGTCTTAGTCCCCACACCTCGGCATCAAAGGTTATCATGCTGGAATTGCGACCGGTACGTTTTATGTCTCTCTTAAGACGGGTATTATAACCCTGGAAACCAAGTGGATTGCCTGAGGCTATATGATCGTTGAATTCATGGACCGATTTTTTATCAAAAAGATTTTCAAGATACCACTGATACTCAAGTGGAAAATGGTGGCCGCAGTTGGGACACACTCCGCAGAATTCCCCATAGAGGTCAGGCACCCACAGGTCCATACATCCATATTTTGAGGCATTGGGACAAGTAACAGTACAGTCTTCGTTGGCAAGCGGACTGACGTAGGACTCCCACTCTTCTGCGAAAATCGATTTGCGCTCAGGCCCATCGGAACGTACAACTTTACCGGGGCGCTCCGGCTGAGGAAAAACAAAGTCATAAGCCGCCCTTACCGGCTCAGTGACCTTTCTGAGAAACACTGAACCTTCACTTGAGACCTCTTCTATTACTTTTTGAACATTTCGACTGTGCGGCCGCAGAAGGCCATACCTTAGATCATAGTAAGTCTTGCTGGCAAAGATCTTTGTCTTCCTGATCCCCTCTGTTAAAATATTTCTGTCCTCGAGAAAATACCCCTTGCCCAACTCCATATATTTTTTGAGCCTGAATTCAAAAAGTCGTTCCTTTTCAAGGTCTGTGAGATTCCAACTGATGAATAGATCAAAATCCTCAGGGACCTCCTTACCCTCCTCTTCCCGCCTTTTCAAGGCATAGGCCCTAAAGGCCCTGAAGTTCTTGGTCTTCAGTACTACTTCGTCGGTAGCACGAAGCATCTCATAGCGAAGTCTGCGGAAAAAGGGGAAATCATCCCGCCTGGCTCCAAGCTGAGGCTCCCCTATAATGCGATCAATAGTTCCGA
>JAYEFH010000103.1:0-3775 GCA_034658555.1 Thermodesulfobacteriota bacterium
TGAACTCCGCTTAAGCTATCAGGCAGAAATAAAAGACTATGGAGACTCCATACTTTGTCCTGCCCTGATAAATACCCACTCTCACCTTGAGCTTTCTCCCCTTAGATGGCGTCTTTCTCC
Organism: Thermodesulfobacteriota bacterium; assembly: GCA_034658555.1. Taxonomy (GTDB): domain Bacteria; phylum Desulfobacterota; class Dissulfuribacteria; order Dissulfuribacterales; family UBA3076; genus UBA3076. The sequence goes on from JAYEFH010000103.1 coordinate 121, forward strand.
AAGCGGCTCTTTTGTTGATTGGGTGAGAGCACTTATTGAGGCCCGCGACCTGATCAGGCCGGAAGAATGGGAACCTGCCATATCTCAGGCCATAAAGGAAATGCAAGAAAACGGGATAATTGCAGTCGGCGACGTGGGAAATTTGGATGTTATTCCGCTTTTTTCTTCCAAAGAAGATGGCACATGGCCTTTCAAGGGCGTCTTCTTTCAAGAACTGGTATGCCCAATACCTGATGAAGCGGGGGAAGAAATCCCTTTCAGCCACCTTTTTGTGAATGAAAGAGTTCCTGAACCCCTTGACATCTTGGGACCTTCTTTTCACTGTGCCTTTTCCGCCCATGCCACGTATTCTGTGGCGCCAACGGTCCTTAAAGCCATCAAGGCATGGGATCAGAGCCATGGCATGCCGTTTCCCATTCACGTAGCTGAATCAGAAGAGGAGATAGAGTTCCTGCAAGGTAGGCAGGGTCCCCTGAGAGAACTCTTAAAAGAAAAAGGACACTGGCCCTTGAATTATGATCTCCCCAAAGCGTCTCCTGTGAGGTATCTTGAAACCTTGGGTTTGCTTGATAGGCATACGGTCTGTGTCCATTGTGTCCAGGTGGACCGGGATGATATCTCAATCCTGGCAAAAACAGGGGCCGGCGTTTGTCTGTGTCCCAGGAGCAATGTATTCCTTGGAGTGGGTGTGGCTCCTGTGGAAAAGCTTCATGCTTCAGGCATACCATTGGCCCTTGGCACTGACAGCCTCGCAAGCAACGACCGGCTTTCCATTTTCGCCGAAATGGCAAGCCTTTCAAAGCTGGCCCCAGGTCTTCCTCCAGAAGCCATTTTCAGGGCGGGCACTTATGGTGGAGCAAGGGCCCTTGGTATCTCTGAAGAATTGGGGAGTCTGGCCAGGGGCAAAGCCGCAACATTTTTGGCGGTAGAGTCCGGTCCCATTGGTAATAAAGATGTCCTGGAATTCCTTGTCCATGAAGGATGCAGTGGATTTAGTGATTTGGTGATTGGGTGATTTGGTGATTGGGTGATTTGGTGATTGGGTGATTTAGTGATTGAAGAGGTGAAATCCGGAATGAAAAAGGGGCTGGGGGCCGGCAGTATCCAGCATGCCAAACTGGGCATTGTGAACTTTATTAATACCTCGCCGATCTATGTCCCCTGGCAGAAAATGGGTTCTCTCAATGGATGGGAGGTGGAAGAGGGAGCTCCCACGCTTTTGAACCTCCATTTGGCCCAGGGAAAACTGGATGTGGGTAATATCTCCTCCTATGCATATGGCCTCAATGCAGACAGATACTACATATTGCCGGACCTGAGTATAAGTGCTACCGGCCCTGTGGGGAGCGTGATTCTTCTCAGCAAGGTCCCAATTGAAGAACTAAATGAAAAACTTGTGCTGTTGACTCCTCAATCCGAAACATCCGTCAACCTTTTGCATATAATACTTGAAGATTTTTTAGGAATAAAACCCATATTCAGGACAGGAATTTTTAAGGAACTGTCGGCAAATCCCGTAGCCCAGGCCTACCTCGCCATAGGGGACGAGGCCCTGAGGCTGCGATCTCACCGTAACAATCTGTTCCGGTCGGATTTGGCCAAAATCTGGCTGGATCATACAGGCCTGCCTTTTGTATTCGCCGTATGGGCCATCAGAGAAGAAATCTGGATTGCATGGCCGGAAAAAATTCGTCTCCTCCATAAACGCCTCAGCGAATGCTATCACAAGGGCCTGGAGGAACTTGAACATATAAGTAATCTGGTTGCCCACAAGATACCGATGACCTCATCAGACTGTCTGGAATACCTTAAGGGCATAGAACTCGACCTTTCAGAAAAAAAGCAGCAGGGCCTGCTCCATTTCTTCAGCCTGCTATATGATCGCGGTGGTTTTCCCAGAATATCGGAGTTGAAAATATTGCCTGCCGATACAGGCTCTCAAGAGGCCGAAGAACTGTTTGCGTGTACGATATCATAGACTGCTTCAAGGGCCTCTTCGAGTCTTTCCGGCTTCGCCCCCCCTGCCTGCGCCATTTCGGAGCTTCCTCCTCCACCCCCTCCGATCATCTGAGCTACCTGCTTGATAATATTTCCTGCATGTAGCCGATCGGTAAGATCCTTGGTTACAAGGACCAGTAACAGGGCCTTGCTTCCGGCCTGCGATCCTATTACCACGACCCCTGAACCCATCTTATCTCTGAGCCTGTCTCCCAGGTCCCTGAGGGACTTGACGTTATCTGCTTCAACCCGGGCGGATAATACTTGAATGTTGTTGATTTTTCGTATCTTGGACAACAACTCATCCAGCCCTTGCGTGGCACGGACCGCCTTAACCTGCTGGAGTTGCTTCTCCAGGTCTTTTGTCGTCTCAAGGAGTCTTGTGACCTTTTTGGATACATCCAATCTGGGACATTTCAGTTGAAAGGTAATGCCGGCGACTGCTTTTTCCAATTTATGTACAAGGTCCAGAGCATTTTGGGCAGTACATGCCTCAAGCCTTCGTATCCCGGCGGCCACACTGGATTCGCTGATTATCTTGAGAAGACCTATCTGCCCGGTATAAGAAATATGGGTACCGCCACAGAGTTCCATGCTGAAATCCGAAATACTTACCAGGCGCACAGTCTCTCCATACTTTTCCCCGAACAGGGCCATTGCCTCACGGGCCATTGCCTCTTTATAGGAAAGAATCTCTGTTTTGACTTCTCTGTTTTCTCTTATCTGTTCATTTACCAGGTCTTCAACCCGGCTGATTTCATCCGGTGTTAAGGCCGAGAAGTGGGTAAAGTCAAAACGCAGCCTGTCAGGGGCTACCATGGAGCCTGCCTGCTTCACATGTTCTCCAAGGACTTTTCTGAGGGCGGCCTGGAGAAGGTGGGTGGCGGTGTGGTTGCGGGCCGTGTTCTTTCTGAGGTCCTCTGATACCTCAAGCTTTATGGAATCACCTGATTCCAGATCCCCGTGTTTTACCTCTATACTGTGTATTATGAGGTCTCCCCTGTGGAAGGTATCTATTACTTCGGTCCTGCCTGAAGGCCCTTCCACCCAACCTCTGTCGCCCACCTGACCGCCTGACTCTGCATAAAATGGTGTTTCCGCAGCAACAAGTTCTCCGCACCAGCCGGCAGAGGCCTTTGGGACAGGCCGACCCTGTTTTACAAGGGCGAGGAGCTCTGATTTGTGAGAAGTGTTGTTATAACCCACGAATTTATTACCCAAATTTGAGCTCAGCAACTCCCGGTATACCTCCGGCAATTCTTCAGTAACCACGTCATGCCGGGCCTTTTTGGACCGCTCCCTTTGCTCTGACCGGGCATGTTCATAACCGTCACGGTCAAGCCCCATATCCTCTTCCTTGGCCACATCAATGAGTATATCCACGGGTAAGCCATAGGTGTCATAAAGCTTGAAGGCAAAATCTCCTGGGATTTGGGTCTTCTGTTCCTTTCTGAGGATGCCTATCTCCTCGTCAAGGAGGCGGAGCCCGAATTCCAGTGTCTCTGCAAAGCGGGACTCCTCGTGGTCTACGACCTTCCCCAGAAAGGCCGAGGCCTTTTTCAGTTCCGGATAGGTTTCACCCATTTCTTTGATAACAACGTCAGCCACTGAGCTTATGAAGGGGTCCTTAAGCCCTATGACCTTTCCGTATCGGACG